>JAGPGR010000204.1 GCA_018055865.1 Paludibacteraceae bacterium
GCTGTAGGAGCCCAAGTGAGCTTCGAACTATCTACAAGCGGATTAGCTGAAGGAAAGGTAAATCCCGGATTGACCATAGGATCCGGATATTGTTCACGATAGCAATCCTTATAGCCTGATTTTTCGAGAAGGATGGAACAATCCCAATTTAATACGACTCCATTATGATCGCGGATTTCTTTGGTATTTTCCTGCCAATCTAAATGAGAAGGTTCATTAAAGTCACCACCAATAAGAATAATACTACCTTCATTTATTTCTTTAGAAGCATCATCTATCAATTTCTTTATCTGTTCATCCCGGTAGGAATCTCTGTTGTTTGCCGAAATTATGGCCGTGTCCACAACAGGTGCCTCAAGCTTTTTCCAGGTATTCCCATCATATCCCCGGGGAAGATAACAGGCATAATCTAACCAGTCTAAGTGGGCTGAGTAAAGTACAACTTGTTTTTCTCCAACCTGGATGCGGGCTTTGAGTACAGATCCTCGGTCATTAACCAGCGGGTATACTACCTCCTGGGCTTCAATCTTATATTTTGAAATAATTCCAGTGCTGAGGCTGGACTGTCCGTAGTATGTTTTCCCTTTTAGTTTAAGTGCAGCTGTTAAACGGGGAATAAAGTCTCGCCCGTTATAATTGCGCACCTCACTAAATGTAACTAAATCCGGATCTAAATCAACAATCTGATTAACGAGGATATTGAATCCATCGTAAACGATTGTACCTTCCTGCCAGATGTTTATTTGCAAAACCTTCAAATCAGTAGCTTGCAGGTTCTTTTCCTGCCCACATGCAAGTAAAGGAATAAGAAATGGAATCAATAAATAAAAAATCTTTTTCATCGTATTTTTTTTGTTTGTACTAACGAGTCTCTTTTAGATTCACCCAAACCGGAAGCATATTATTTTTACTTCTCACACTAAATTTACAAAGAGGAGTATTGATGCCGGATGAATCAAAAACAAATCTTTTTTGATTTGCTTTAGCTTTTCCCACTTTGATCCATTCATCCGCTTTCCCTTCTTTAAAATTATTGGTAGTGGATAAGTAAATTTCCACGGGTGAGTTATCATAGTTATTCCATGTGATGACAATCTGGTTGTCTTTCTTTTCAGCTTTTACATTCGAGATGTCAATTTTTCCAATAAATGGAGTGCCTTCTTGTTCAAACTGCACATCTCTGGGTATTGAGAAATTCATAAAACGGCAGATGGAAGGAACAATATCAACAATGCCCGGCTGATTATTCTTAAAATAGTCATTTGGTTTTACGTTTGTAGATATCCAGGTAGTTCGTTCTCTTTGGGTCTGACCACCGTGTCCTTTCCCATCTATAGCATTTCGTCCATGATCTGTAGTAACCACGACCATCCATTCTTCATCAAAAGCTTTTTCCCGGTATTTAACTGCTTCCCAAATACGTCCAATCTGTTTGTCGGTCAATTCAGTATAGTTGTCGAAAAACGGGCTGTCTCCAAATTCGTGACCTGCGCAATCCATAAACCAGAGGTATACCCACATTACGTCCGGCGCATCTTTTTTGATACAATTGGCAGCCTCTTCCGATATTTTCTCGTCAATTTTATGAATCTGTAATGAATGGCTTTCTTCCGGATAAGTTTTTGTATCCAGTTCCAGACCATCCAATACATAGTCTATTTTTAAATTTCCAGTCGCAGCTTTACTGTCTCCAACTAATTTGGTACGATTGTCGAGCCAGGAAGAAAATATAGCAGTCTTCACATCCTTTTTTTGACTTTCGGCAATTCGGAAAATTGACCAATAGTTGTAATTCGGGTTATCAACGCTGTTATCCCAGACATTGTGTTTGTTGGCCCATGTAGATGTTAAAAGACTGTTGTAACAGACAGCGGATACGGTGGGAGTTTGTGTAGGTCCCCCTACTTCGCCTCCCATATAGGCCCTGCGGTATGCACCGGCAGTAGCAATTTCGTCTACTACCGGTGTTTGTACTCTTTCTATAACATCAGCCGGGATACCATCCGCAATTATGAACACGGTTTTCCGTTTTTTTGCTTGAATCCCGGTTATAAAACAACTTCCGATCAATAAGATAAACAGGAATAATTTAATGCCTTTCATTCTATTTTTTTACTAGTTTATAAATATTATATTATTTAGTGAATCCCCGGTTGTACATTCTTTCGTTTGTCCACCATCCGGCCCATTCAGAATACTCATAGTCGATAATCAATTCATTCGATTCCGCATTGAAACTATTTAAATCTTCATTGGTTCCATAAGACCCCTGCTGAATATGCAATTGTTTGGTTGATGGATCTATTGTAATGTATTGAACAGAACCCGTTATACCTGTTTGTTCAGATTCTTCACTGTTTGCATACTCCCTGAATAGGTATCCGGTTTCCCAGGTATATTCTCCGGTTCTTTTGATGTATCTGCGTTTTCCATCCGGATAGGCACTCTCTGGTTCTCCGCATTTAGAAAGACGTTCAACGGTATACCATCCGGCCAAATCGTCAACACGGTAAATCAATAAAGCTGTACTAAATGTTTCGTCAATCAAATTAGAGGAAACAGATTTAATTTTCACAGGAATAGCGTATGAATGTCTGTCCTTCAGTGAGGAGGTATTAATACTTAAAGACATGTTTTGATACTCTTTAGTGCTTGTATAAACAATACCAGATAAAGAATAAGCATTCCCGGGCATCAGTTCCAGTGCGTCTCCATGACTTTGATTATATTCATCCATGATTGATTTGTCAACATCAAAAGAGATGGTAACTTCTTCTCCCTGATTAAATTCGTTACTACCTATCTGAAGCGTTGAAGTAATACGTTCGCTGCTTTTGAAATAATATCCAACCCATTTTGGAAGCGGCACTTCTTTAAAACGGAATGCTACATTTTTACCGGCACTACTTTTTATTGAAGCAATTTCTCCTGCTTCATTTTCAAGATCGAACGACTGCACTTCAAAAGAATATTCACCGCCAGAGGATAGTAGTCCGGAAATCACATGTTCAGTTACCCCTTTTGCAACTACTACGGAGGAATGTAAATCGCCGCCGGAATTGTAAGCGGATACTTTTACGTGATTAAAGTTATCTTCCACTGGTTCTGTCCATGTTAACCGAACCTGACCAGGACCTTTTGCAGCCGATAAATTCAAAACTTTAGAAATTGAAGTGAAAAATTTCTGAGACTGACGGACAAGAAACTGCCGTTGATGCTCTCCTTGATTTATGTTTACGGTTGCAGTACGACTTTTCGCTTTTAAATTTTCTTCGACAGTAACCTGTATCGAATCAAGAGCGTTTCCTTTCTTTATTTCTACTTTACACCATTCAGAATTTGCGGATACAACGGATGCTGTTACCTCGCCTTCTGCTCCAAGTACGGCAACTGATTTTTTACCGGCAGCACTTTGAAAATCCATAGCAGTTTCAGATAAGCCAAATAGCTGAGATTGGATCAATTCCTCGGAATCATTGCTGCAGGCAAAAATAAATGAAAGCAGCATAAACCCTAATGCATATTTTAATTTCATATTGTTTTATGTATTAATTGTATTACTTCAATCTATTTAATACGCTTCAAAGTTTCAGTTACAGTGATCCATTTTTCATCCGATGCCAGCTTGTAGCGGTAATTCAGATAAAAAGTTTCCTCATTCTCAATGTAACGGTTTCCTTCTAACTGTTCAAGCATTACATGTTTGAAAGGTTTAAGACGTAACGTATTGTCGTTGTTGACAGTAATTGTGATTGTTTTATCCTCAATATCTTTTAGTTTGCTGCTTACTAAAAAGTTTTCCGGAAAAATACGAACCTTGTTTTTGGCCAGAGGAGCCATCACCTTAGTTGTGGTTATTGCCGAGAGGCTACCTCCTTCGGGTTGTTTGGTCCCTTTCATAGAATAAGTGTTCATTCCGGATTCAGTATACTTGTTTTTTAGCTCAATCTGATAAAGTACACTTGCTTTTTCTGGATTTACTTCATAATCTGATGTTGATTTAATCTTAAACGGAACCATATAAGTAGAATCCGGAGAAAGTCCGTTCGCATCTATTTCAATAGGGAAAAATGTGGTCGCATCTATTTCTCCGGCACGTAAAACAATTTCGTGTGAAGGAAGAACATACCTTGATGGCTCCAGTAGTTTGGCATACTTGTCGTAATCAATGTCAAAATTACGGCGATTGTATTCGCTAAAAGAAGTTGTATCAAGCTCAAGAATTACGGTCACATCTTTATTTAATGGAATTGTTCCTCCACTGCCAACTGTTATGAATCCCCTGGTAATAGAATCATTCAGAGCATGAGAATATTTGAATATATTATTGTCGGAACTTAATA
>JAGPGR010000205.1 GCA_018055865.1 Paludibacteraceae bacterium
ATCTTCACGGATTTGCTCCTGTTTCAGTTCGTTGGCAGCAGTAAAAGTTGTGACTAATGTAAGCTGAGCAAACACACTTGTGCTCAGAAAAACGGCAATTGCAATCAGGTAATTTTTTTTCATTGTAATTCACATTAAGTTACGATTTTGTTTCAATTTAATGATTGCAAATTTATTGTACCGTTTGAATGTAAACAATACCCACTAATGGGTATTTTTAAAAAGAAGAAAACGAAGTAACAGAAATCCGTCACTTCGTTTTTTTCTAAAAAAATAAAAATATTATATCCTGGTTTTATGAAAGTTTCTCCAGCGCAGTTTTTATTCTCGTAAACGCTTCCACCAGTTTCTCATCGGAAGTGGCGTATGACATGCGGATGCAGGTTGGAGCTCCGAAATCGGTTCCTCCTACGCATGCCACATGTGCTTCGGCAAGCAGATAAAGTGCCAGATCTTCCGGATTATTGATGGTGGTTCCGTTGAAAGCTTTGCCAAAATAGGCACTGCAATCCGGGAAAATGTAGAAGGCACCTTGCGGCTCGTTAACTTTCAGGCCCGGAATTTCGCGGGCCATCGTCACCACCAGATTTTTACGGCGCTCAAAAGCTACGCGCATATCTGCCACACATTGTTGATTGCCTGTGTAAGCAGCTTCCGCCGCTTTTTGAGCTATTGTACAAGGGTTGGAAGTGTACTGACCCTGAAGCGTACTACATGCGTCGGCAATCCATTTAGGCGCGGCTATCCATCCCAGACGCCAGCCGGTCATGGCGTATCCTTTCGAAACTCCGTTGACTATTACTGTTCGGTCGAATACTTCCGGAAATTCGGCAATGCTCACGTGTTTGTCCAGGTAGTTGATGTGCTCGTAGATTTCGTCGGAAAGGATGATGATTTCGGGATATTTTGCCAGTACATCGGCCAATCCTTTCAACTCCTCACGCGTATACACGCTTCCGGTCGGGTTGGAGGGCGAACAGAGCATGATCACTTTTGTCTGGGGTGTGATAGCAGCTTCCAGTTGCTCCGGCGTGATTTTGAAATCGCTTTCGATATCTGAATAGATTATCACGGGAGTTCCGTCGGCTATTTTTACCATTTCGGGATAGCTCACCCAGAAAGGTGCCGGAATAATCACCTCGTCGCCTTTGCCTACAACCGCCATCAGCACATTGCAAAGCGACTGCTTGGCACCGTTGGAGCATACAATTTGAGCAGGTGTGTAAGTCAGATCGTTTTCATTCTTCAGTTTTTCACAGATTGCTTTGCGAAGTTCGGGAAAACCCACCACCGGCGAATAAAACGAAAAATTATCGTCAATTGCCTTTTTAGCAGCTTCTTTTATGTGATGGGGCGTGTTGAAATCAGGTTCACCCACACTCAGACTAATTACATCAACTCCCTGAGCTTTAAGCTCGTTGCTTTTTTGTGCCATTGCAAAAGTGGCTGATGGCGACAGAGACGCCAATCGTTCGGATACTTGTAACATAATGTATAAGCTTTATTCTTTGTCAATAATTTTGCGCAAATTTAATCATTATTATTTAATTTTCCCCTTTTTTCAATCAAATAAACAGGTATTTTGGAAAATTCAATTAATTTTTGACATTTTTGTCTCTTCCAGTCGTTCACGAATCATTTTCCTGGTAGTTTCGTACCCCAGTTCATATATTTCGCGACTTTTTTCCGTTTCAAAAGTTTCATAGTTTCCCATATCCACAGGCTCAATCAGAAAATCGCACAATTCTTTATCGGCCAAAATGTTAGCTTTGAACATAAAGTGATACGTGCGCATAGCCACATTCAGCACCGACATTTTGTATTCATCGGCTACCAAGGGACTTGCGTTGATTCCTATCACTTTTTCGCAATCGTTGCGGATGATGCTTACAGGAAAATTTTTGAAAACTCCCCCATCCACATAATGCTCTCCATCAATCACGCGGGGTGAAAATAGCACCGGCACACTCGACGAAGCCATGATGGCAGGCAATAGTTTCCCGCTTGAGAAAACCACGCTTTGTCCCCGGTCCAGATTGGTGGCGACTATGCGCAACGGTATTTTCAGCTCTTCGAATGTTTTAGCCCGCAACCGGCTTCCCAGGTATTTTTCGAATCGATCATTCTTGAACAATCCTCCTGCAGGTACCTGCAGTTTAGTCATTTTTCGG
This sequence comes from Paludibacteraceae bacterium, assembly GCA_018055865.1. Taxonomy (GTDB): domain Bacteria; phylum Bacteroidota; class Bacteroidia; order Bacteroidales; family Paludibacteraceae; genus UPXZ01. Next base: position 2,172 of record JAGPGR010000205.1, read on the forward strand.
AATTCGATATGTTCGAATATTTCGGCAATTTCATCAGGCGAGTATCCATCGGCATACAGCGCTCCTACTATAGCTCCGGAGCTCACTCCCGAAATGATATCCGGCTTAATTCCAACTTCTTCGAGCGCTTTCAGTACGCCTGCATGGCACATTCCTTTAATCCCACCGCCACTCATGGCAATTCCTGTTCTGTAGGGTTTAAGCGAAAATATTGATTCGACCAATGTGGTTACCGGATTGGACAACTTATTCATAGTCAAAAAGGAGGTTATGTTTCTTCTACAAAATTACGGTTTTTTCTTTTAATAAAATAGTTTATTCGTATCTTTGTGTATCGGAAGTCAGACTTTCAGATGTCGGACACAGGACAGTCAGATTTTTCTAAATCTTACTTTCACCGGAAAAAAAAATGGAATGTAAATTAATCTTTGATTCATTAAAAAATATCCCCGCGACTGGCTGGAATTCAGGTAACTACAATGGAAATAATTTTAATCATAACAGCATTTACCTGCATCGTAGTGGGTATTATCGGTTCAGTATTACCCGTTTTGCCCGGTGTACCGTTGAGTTATGCCGGCATTTTGCTCCTTCATTTTACAGAAAAAGTGCAATTCTCCATCCCATTTCTGATTCTTTGGTTAGTTTTGGTCATTTTGGTGCAACTGCTTGACTACTACGTGCCAATCTGGGGAACCCGGAAATTCGGCGGCAGCAAACGGGGAGTTTGGGGATGTGCCATTGGGATGGTGGTCGGATTGTTTTTCGGCCCGTGGGGCATTGTGCTCGGACCTTTCGTGGGCGCCATTGTAGGCGAACTTTCCGGCGGAAAACAGACGCAGGCTGCCATCAAAGCCGGATTTGGATCGTTTATCGGTTTTCTGCTGGGAATTGTTTCGAAGCTGGTTGTCGGTGGATTTTTGTTGTATTATGCGATAGAAGCTGTCGTATGAACGGCATATAGCTGATTAACAGCACCTTGTCTTAATTTGAATTCTCACAATATATATATTTATACAACATGCGGTCATATAACCGCAGTTTCTATTCCCCCATGGGGGATTTAGGGGGCTTCCATTTATGCTAAACATCTATCGCGCTTCTGCCGGCTCCGGCAAAACATTTCGGCTGACAAAGGACTATATCGGGCTTTTGTTTGATTCGTTGGGGAAATACGACCACCCACATCGTCGTATTTTGGCTGTAACTTTTACCAACAAAGCGACCGACGAAATGAAATCGCGCATACTGCAGGAACTCCATGCGCTTGCAAGAGGTGAAAAATCCGATTATCGGGCCGATCTGATGAAAGAATTCACGCTGACAGAAAATGAAGTAAACCAGCGCGCCGGAAAAATCCTGATACGCATTCTGCACGATTATTCATCGTTTTCCATCAGTACTATCGACAAGTTTTTCCAGCAGGTGGTTCGCTCGTTTGCTCGGGAAATTGGCATAAGCGGTGGTTACAACCTGGAGCTGGACACAGAAACCACCTTGCAACAGGCCGTGGAAAATCTTTATATGGATTTGTCGGCCAAGGGAAATGAACAATTGCTGAGTTGGATGACCGATTTTCTGAAGGAGCAGATTGAAGATGGGAAAAGCTGGCGTGTGGACAAAGAAATTACAAATTTTGGCAGAGAAATTTTCAAGGAAAACTACCAGCACAAAGCCGAAGAGATAAGCGAAAAACTCCATAACAAAGAGTTTTTGAAACAATACCGCAAAAAACTGAGGCTAATAATTTCAGATTTTGATAAAGAAGTGGCAGATGAAGTAGGTAAAGCATTGCATGCTATTTCAAGCCAGGGAATAAGCGGAGCAGATTTCAGCGGGAAAAAGTTGGAAAGCAATCTGCTTAAAATAAGTCCCAAAAAGGATTATGATTTATCAAAAAACACAACGATAGCCAAATTTGCTGACGATGTAGAGAATTGTTGGAATAAAACAGCTCCAACGCACATCAAAGAAGCCATTGAAAACGCTTACAACAACGGTCTGGGGGAAAGTCTGAGAAACATCACCGAATTGCTTACAAGGGGAATTATCCCTTACAATACTGCTAAAATAATCAACAAACACCTCAGCACACTCGGCATCCTTTCTGACCTGGCTTTACAGATAAAAAGACTGACCAACGAACAAAACATAATGC
>JAGPGR010000206.1 GCA_018055865.1 Paludibacteraceae bacterium
ACATTACAGAATTCGTAGTTAGAAACCAACCATCATATTCACTCGGAAGATTTTATGGATATTTCAGCGATGGCGTTGATCCTGAAACAGGAGAATTGATGTACAGAGATGTAAATAAAGATGGATCGATAACTGACTCGGACAAAGCCGAAATCGGAAATCCAAATCCTGATTTTACTTTTGGTATGACTAATATCTTCACATACAAAAACTTCGATTTAAGTATTCTCATTCAGGGTTCGTACGGAAATGATATTTTCAACGCCTCGCGCATGGAAACAGAAGGTATGTACGATGCCAAAAATCAATCGACCCGCGTACTCGATCGCTGGCGTCTTCCGGGAATGATTACTTCAATTCCGAAAGCTGGTTACGATATGAAAATTTCATCTTATTTTATCGAGGATGGAAGTTTTCTGAGAGTTAAAGATGTTACGTTATCGTACAATGTAACTCCATCAAAAATGAAGAAACTGGGTATAACAAAATTACAACCTTACCTCACAGCATCGAACCTGCTCACATTCACCAATTATCTCGGTTTCGACCCTGAGGTAAATCAATGGGGCAACAGCGGTACAGTACAAGGTATCGATTGGGGTACTTACCCACAAACCAGAACTTTCATTGTAGGATTAAATGTTGAATTTTAATAAATTACGAAACAGATGAAGAAAAAATATATATCAAAAATAGTTTTTGCAGGAGTTTTAGCACTTACGGCAACATCCTGCTCACTCGACTACGATCCGATTTCGGAATATTCTGAAAGAACATACGGGCAAACATCGAGCACCGACTCCATTAAATACAAAACCAGAGCCGAAATGTATTCACAATATCAATCGTTGTATCAGAAGCTAAAAGAGCAGGAACATTGGTACCTGGATTTGACAATGATTTGCGAAACACGTTCGGACAATTCTTACGGCGGTAGTACCGGATCGCAGGTAGTGCCCATTGAAACCAACGCTATTGATGGAGGGAACAGTGTTTTAGCCCGCGACTGGGATCGCTATTTAGCAGATGTGGCTCAGGCAAATACAGTGATCGAAAACATTGATAAAGTTCCGGATGCATCGTTAACTGCTACCGAACGCCGACAATGGAAAGCCGAAGCAAAAATATTCAGATCTCTTGTTTGGTTTGACATGGTTCGTTTATGGGGAAATATACCGGTGGTAACAAAAGAAGGAACCGATATTACAGCTGAGAATATTGAAGAAGTATATCCTTTATATTATCCAAAACAAACAGCGCCTGCCGATACTTATGCACAGATAATTAAAGATTTGACAGAAGCCATAGATGATGCGCCTGCCAATAATGCGGGAGACAAAACAGTGCTTTCAAAATCGGTAGCAAAAGCGTTACTTGCAAAAGCATATGCTGAGAAGCCTGCACGCGATTACACAAAAGTGCTTCAATACTGCAACGATGTAATCGCCGATGGTTTTAAATTAAATCCAAATTTTGGAGATATTTATGCACTAAACTCAGCAGGAACAGACCTGAAAAACAGATCGACTGGCGAATCAATTCTCGAAGTCAACTTCTTCCCTGGTGGTGGAAACTGGGTGACCTGGATGTTTGGCAAAGACTTACTGGATCCCGAAGCCAACTTCTCGTGGGCAAAATGGGTAACTCCTACCCGTGATTTGATTGCCGCTTTTAATGACGAAAAAGACAATATTCGCAAAAATGAGTCTATCGTTTATTATCAGACCAGTTGGAGCAATTACTACCCTTCGAGCAGTTATCCTTTTATGTATAAAATGCGCTCAGCGGTGCACAGTATTATTAAAATGCGCTTTGCTGACATTTTATTACTGAAAGCTGAAGCATTGGCCAATTTGGATGGAGCATCAAACCTCGAAGCTGCCGAAGCCATCGTAAACCAGGTAAGAGCTCGCGTTTCGCTGCCTGCACTGCCTGCAAGTGCAAAAGCATCGAAAGAAAGTATGCTGAATGCCATTCTGAAAGAAAGACGTCTTGAACTTGCTTTCGAAGGACAACGTTGGTTCGATTTGGTACGTTACGGCAAGGTAGAAGAGGTAATGAACTCGCTCAACTCACGCGACAGTGGACGTTTACCGCTTCGCCGCACTTTCAGCGAAACTTCGTACCTGTTCCCAATTCCAACAACAGCGATTGATTTGAACACAAACCTTGTTCAGAACCCTGGTTACTAATTTTATAAATCATTCAAATTCAATATGAAAAACATTATTAATTCAATTATATTCGGGCTGCTGATTTTCTTCGTAGCCTCGTGTCAGGAAGAAGAGTTAAGAGTTCATTTCCCTACTTCAATGCCTGTATTCGACAATGCTGTGGTAGCCGAAAACGCAATTACATACGGAGACTCAATCACTCTCTCGGTTGGTGTATCTGATCCGTTAACGCCACTTTCGACACTCGAAATTAAAGTAGTGGTTGGCGACGAAATAATTGCCACCGAATCAGTAAGAACAAAAGGCAACAGCGCCACTTATACTCAAAAATACGCAGTTCCTTTTGTGGCACATATGCCCCATGGCGCTAAAGTGGAAGTTCATCTAAGTTCTATCAATGTAGAGGGAACTGCAAAAGATACGATTATTGAAAATACAATCGCATCGCGCCCTGCCATTCCAACAATTTACCTTGTCACTGCCACCAAAACAGTAGAGTTAAAACTAACTGATGCTGCAAAACATATTTACACAGCCGAAGGTTTAAGCCTCGAAAATCAGATATCATTCCGTTTGGCAACCAAAGTAAACTGGCTCAAAAAGATTGATTGGGCAAATCCAGATAATCTGATTTTTGGCTGGATAAATGGTGGTGTAAACTTGATTGATGTTACAATCAACAACAATATAGTGAGCACCACGGGCGATGTAATTCAACTTGCAGATCCTACACTGATGGGATTCAAAAAAATCACACTCGATTTGTTTAATTTCACAATTAAAGGCGAAGGCGATAAACTTATGCCAGCAACCTCGATGAATATAAACAATTTCGGAACTGTAGAACTTTCCTCCACCGATCATTTGAACGTCACCACAAAAGAGAACTGGAAAAACAGCAAAATGTACCTTGGAAAAGGCACTGAAATGACAATCAGCAATCTATCAGATGTAGCGAACTCTATGGATCCTACGTTCTTTGAAGTGACAGGAACAAATACGGTGAAGTTCCTTGGTGAAACCGGAGTATACACAGTTTATTACCTGCCTCGCTTGAATTATGTATTTGTAGAACAAACGGATGCAGTATATCCAAATGCACTATGGTTAGTAGGAGTTGGTATGGGACCTGCCAGAACACCGGGAGTAAAAACAAGCTCATGGAACTGGAATTCACCACTCGAATATCGTTTCTGCCGTAAAGTGTCAGAAGGTGTTTTCGAAACTGTGTTTTATGCTAATCACGAAGTAGATCCTACAGCTGCAGAACCATGGAGACTTACATTTGGTGTGAAATTTATGCACCAAAGAAACTGGGGAAACGAAGAAAGTTCGCAAAACTACGCTATGCCGAACAGCTATCTTTATTCGCCGTCACCAAACGATAAAGGTAATTTTAACGGTACTGCCGAGTTTGCAAATTTACCGGGAATCTATCGTTTCACAATTGACATCAACAACAAAACAACCAGTTTTGTAAAAATCAAATAATAATTGTACCTTTCATCCATCCAAAAAGAACTGTCTTTTTGGATGGATTGTTATTTATATACAAATGAAAAAACTCCTCCAATTTCAAATATTGATCTCTGTGTTTCTGCTGCTGCAATACAGCTGCAAAGATCCGGTTGTTATTAACCATGACAATGAACCTCAGACAAACGATTCTATCGGTGATGTTTACGCCTGGCTAACAACCGGTAACGAAGTGCATCTGCTCAGCAAGCTAAGTCCGATAAATTTTTCAAAAGAAATCGGTGATTTCACAATCGTGCTGGATACAGCCAGCACTTTTCAATACATTGATGGTTTCGGAGCGGCATTAACCGGCTCTTCTGCGTATCTGATCAACCAACTAAATTCCGCTGACAGGACCAAACTACTGACAGACTTATTCGATCCTCAGAAAGGCATAGGATTGAATTATTTAAGAATCACCATCGGTTCGTCTGATTTTTCTATCGGCACCTACAGCTATTGCGAGCGACCTGACATTAATACATTTGAAATACCGGAGCGTGATAAAAATGATTTATTACCCATACTCAGAATGATTAAGGCCATTAATCCTACAATAAAGATACTGGCAAGTCCATGGAGCGCTCCTGCCTGGATGAAGGCGAACAACAGCATGAACGGAGGCAGT
>JAGPGR010000207.1 GCA_018055865.1 Paludibacteraceae bacterium
GATTTCTGCCTTTGATAGTCTGCTCCTGACTTGCTAACTGCAGGTTCTTTTTTTCCACTTCGTATTTTACTTCATTCTCTTCTATCAGGTTTCTTACGTTTACTGAGTTAATGCTATCCTGAACTTGCAAGAGTTTTTCTGCATAAAGCAATGAATTTTGATAGTCTTCGTTTTTCTTGTAATAGTCATTAAGTACCTGATATGCATCAAGTTGATTTGAAATTCGTAAGCTATCTAAGTTTAAGCTTTTTAATTTTTGTATATAGTATTGAACGTTCGTATTGTCATTCTGCTTATTAAGAATTTTAATTTTAAGGCTGAGTGCATTGGATAAGGTATTATAATTTTTTATACTATCAGAAAATCGAATTGAATAATCAGTATAGTAATTTGCTTTATCGATACTATCCAAACCATGATAAGTAAATGCAATATCATACAACAGCTCATTCTTATTATTCGGATCAGTTTCTACCAGTTTAAGTTTGTCCTTTTGAAGTTCGTATGCTTTCTGAAACTGTTTTTGATTCATATAGATTGTCGCCAGTTGCTTTTCAATCGACACCCTCATGATAGCATTGAGGATCAGATCTTTTTTTTCATTGTGACCCGACAACAAATCCAGACATTGCCTTTCGGCTTCCTTATATTTCCCCAGTGTCATGTATATATTTATCAGTTCACTTTTAGCCGAAACGGTTAATGCCTGATTATCGGTATTCTTAAACATATTATTTACACTCTCAATGGCATAAAAATACTTGTTCTTATCAAAATAATCTCTTGACTTCAAATAGTGATATATGGCCAGAATTTGCTTATCATCTGTTATGTTTTTTTTCTCCAGAAAGCCTACAATATCAAAATAATCTGTGGAAGATAATCTTTTTTCATACACAGAAATAAAAGAATAGTAAAAATTGTTGTTGACAGTATTTTTTTTTGACAACTTGATCAATGTATTAAAATAGCTTTCCAATTCCTTATCGCTTATCTGTACACCTGACATATAGCAAATAGACATATTCGTGATGCTTTTTACAATTCCATCGTAAAAATCAAATTGTAGTGCCGCATGATAACTTTTTTTGGAATATTCATAAGTTTTGTTGAAATCTCTGTGAATATAAAAACAGGCTGCTGCAATAGCATAGTAACTTCTGTAAAGTTGCTTTTTGTATCCAATAGTATCAGCTATGGCAATAGCCTGATTCGCAGCATTTAGCGACTTATCAAAGTCAAGCATCGAAAATGCAATTCCCAAATCATTGTACAACCTGATTTTTGTTGTATCGTGTTTGGCTAACTTAATTTCATTTTGCAAACTGTCAATTTGCCTGTTCTGAGAACGAAGAGTATTCGTAGCAAGAATACAAACCAGGATTAGTGATAAAAATCGGTAGCTCATAGGGTATAAATTTAAAATTATATTTCTCAGTTATGCTAAAATAACCACAATACACCCGACAAATGTAAAGATCAAATAATTATTTTGCAACAGTGTGAAAACCTCATGCAACGAAACTCCTGAAATTATGCATGAAATCGTTTTTTCAGATAATGAAACACGGAAATAGGTAATGAAGCTATTCTCATTGACAGACTTTGAGATACAGACAAATGAGCCATACAGGGAAAGGAACAAAAAAACAGCGTGGATTTCGTTGTTCCACGCTGTTTCTTTTCAAGGATCAATTTACACTATCTCTGCGCTTCCCAGGTACTGGCTGGTCGAAACCTGTGAAGGATCGGTGGCCGACCGGAAGAAAAGATAGAATAAAAGGGTATCGCCGGCAATGCTGTAAGGTATCGCTACGGAGGCGGTCTTTGCAGAACGCACCGTGTCGGCCGAGAAACTCAGTTCTCTGTTGGTCGCGTTATACACCACCAGGCAAACAGTATCGGTCGGGTCACCTTTCTGACCGGCGAGCAGATCGCCCCAGCCGAACTCCACCTCGTTGTCCACCAGTACGGCAGTCACACCCGATATTCTGCTCAGAGCGCCTTCGCTGAGCAACACATTCGCGTAGTCCAGCTCCGGATTCTCATCCGAACCTGTTACCGCATTCTTCAATGCATGACGACAGGCGTAGTTGTAAGTCGAAATGTTTTCGGCTGATGCGCTGTTCTTCAGTCCCGTCTTCACTACATCGGTTAGACCCTGTATGAATCCGGTGACCATACCGAACTTTGCTTGTTGTTGTACTTGTCCGGCACTGCTTGCCGGACGTGCTTTTTTCGATCTGGCACGGATAATGTCCTCGCCTTTTCGGTTGGTGCTACCCACCACGGTTCCTACGGCTCCCGAGAATCCTCCCAGAATGCCTAAGTTCAATTTTCCCACGTTGATTAATTTTTATGGGATTAGTAATGTTTTGTGCAATCTGGCTCTTACTGTACTTTGATGATCGGTCTTTGCACTTCCGAGCCGTCCTTTAATGTCTTTCAGTCATCCGTTGATCAGACTTCCGACCGTTTTTCATTAAACCTGTGGCGCCCCACGCCTTTGTATTTTACAACAAGTTTGCCAGCGGGATTTTGAGGCCATTTTGAGGGTTATTTGATGGACATTTAGAATTTTGAGGGAGTTTTGACTGGAACATGACTGACACATGAGGGTTGGTCTGGAGGTAAAATGTACTCGCATCAGCCGATTATTTTTGCACCAACTCCACGAAACATGTAGTACATTGGTCATAAAAGCTGAAGATTTTTTATTGATCAACGGAAAGATGAGAACAACTCACAAAAACCACAATGTTTCTTTACCGGTACGGGGAAGCTCAGGCTTAGTGAAATATGGAACTATTTGTGCCAGCATTTCGGGATATTTTAAAGTTACTGGCAGCGACTGTCGCGAAATGGATTTCCAATACAACTGACTGAAACGGCACACCTGACTGAAAAGATCTGTAATCAACGAAACTTCCGGCTTTTGGCTTCTGATAGAACCAACTTCGAAAAATTGAACTGATATCTTCAGGGGAAAAGGATAACCTTCACGTTCATTGAAAGTGGTATCTGTTTGCAGGGTATTGTTATATAACAGATATTGCGATTGATTAACCGGAAAATAGGTGTAGCTGAAAGGCATCAGATGTTCATGAGCGGTGTCAAAACCAATGATATCTTCGGAATACGTCTTATTAATACTGACTACTACAACCGGTATATCAAGCCCCAGTTCTGCCAATCCTTTTTCTACAGGAATCAGTTCTGCCCTGCTTAATGTCTTGTAAAAATGAATAACCAGTCTTTCGGGCTTATTATATTCCATGAGGTATTGCTTTACCGACATCAATATGGAACCTGTAAGTTCATTTATTTGGGTACTTCGAAAGCAATCAAAACCATAAAAGCGACCTTCACCCGAAAAGCAGAATGCACTTCCCAGGTATTTATTTTTTTGATTATCACTTTTAAAAGCACTGATACCTATCACCAACTCCCGCTTTTTTCCTGAAGCCAGACTCCAGGGAGTGCCACCCAGTTTAGCTACTAAAGCAACTGCTATGTTAGGCAAAAAGAAATGAAAACCTTCTTTCAGTTGTGCGGCGCCCCGACTGTCTTTTTTTCTGCCGATCCAGTTTTTATCCACCTCCAGCACCTGAGATACAATACCCCTGTGCAGTAATTCTTCCTTCAGCTCGTAATACAACGTCTTGTGTTTCAGATTTATTTCCCACTTACTGTATGGTGAAAGGTATATTGCAACAAAACGTACTGTATTTGAGAATGTCCTCTCGTTAAGCTGAGCAATGATTTCAGGTAGTGGATTATCTTTGTTGTCAAAATAAATACTGAATTTTTTCACCGTATGATAGGTTAATCCGGTGTATTTGTTCAAACCTACAAAGCCGGGCAATTCACCTTTCATATAGTTGTAAATTGTCTGAGCCATATTTACATCATCCTTGTGACATATAAAAAACATGGTTGTTGATATATCCGAAGGATATGCTTTAGGACCATATTCCTTCATACCAACTTTTGGTTCCCGGTGCATACCGCCGTTACCAAAGGTCAGTAAATCCAGTTCATGGTTGTTATTGGGCAATGTCTTTGCTTCCTTTTTCAGCCAGAAATCATCTACCAGCATAAAGTCACTGAGCATTTCAGGTTGCAGGTACAGGTTTCTGAATGTTTCTGTTTCATCCCGGAAACGAATATACCGGTTGCTTTTATCTGGTTTTAGAAAAGGTATAAGCAATGTCCGTTGAAGTTCTTTATTCAAACAGGGAAACATCCTGTCCATATCCCGGCGGGCATAGTCGGGAATATCAACGTAACGAAAGAATTCAGTACCGAATAATAC
>JAGPGR010000208.1 GCA_018055865.1 Paludibacteraceae bacterium
GAGCGAAAAAGGGGTTGAGCATATTACAATCGAATTTGAAACGTCCGGCGAAGAGTGCTGTATGGAAAATTGCTGTGAGTAATTTCCTTTTAAAATTAAATCAGGATTACTCGATATATGGGTAATCCTGATTTTATTTCCGACAACTTTCAAAAACCGAATCGGTCTTTGTGTGCCCACAATCCCAAAGCCGGATTAGAAATATAAAAGATTTCCTCTCCATGGGGCATAGTGTTAAATCCTTCTTTCAGCGTATCGAAATGATATTTTTTCATCACAGAATCAATATCATCCCATCGGAAACCAACGCTTTCAATCTCTTCACGGGTGATATTTCCGGATTCTTTCCCCGGACAATAAGTAATCGAAAACCGTCCTTCCGACGAGCCGTGAATAAGATGTGCAGCTGCTCCGAGGTTTTCCTTCAATTCGCAGTTTTCTTTCGTGGCTTTCAGTGTGGCAGGTGTTCCGAAATATCCGTATTTACGAATCAGGCGGTCAATTTCTTTATCTTCACCAAATTCTTTCAATGCCGGAGCCAGCACAATCAGTTCTCCACCTTCGGCAATAGCCATACGGGTGCGATAAATGGATTTATTACCGAGCCAGGTGCTTTTGAATTCGGTCGGATCCAGCCAAACAAGCACTTTTTTAAGCGGTTTATCCACCATTTCAAAATTCACCTGCAGCGACAGCGATGCAGCCCGGTCAAAAACTTCGAAATCATCACCGATAAATAATCCGTAGGTTTGCAGCATACCTTGCTTGTTAAGCCCCACAACAGTCTGCACATACACTATCGGCAAATGGGATGCAAAATGGTCCGTTGCATAATTAAACACCTTTCGAACAGGTGTATTGGCACGTCCCATCATCTTCTCCATACCATATGCAGCACCTATGAAATGACTTTTATTGATTCCTTCGGCTCCGCCGGTTCCTACGAAAATATTCTTATTGTAATTGGCCATTCCCACTACTTCGTGGGGTACTACCTGTCCGATGGATAGAATCAGATCGTAACCGCCTTCCTGCAGCAAACGGTTTACCTGTGCCGGCCACTGAAAGTCAACTGCTCCTTCAGAGACTTCTTTCACGTACTCAGCAGGTACATATCCGAGTGTAATCACGTCGTTTCGCCAGTCGTGGTCTCGAAAAATTCTGCGCGGAGTATTGCCGTACATTTTCGAAATCTGATCATCAGTCATGGGCGTATGCGTACCTAATGCGGGAAGTACATCGGTCAGTGTTTCGCCAAAATATTCCCAGGCAAATTCGGTCAGTTCCCCTGCCCGACTCGGGAACCGGGTAAAATCAGGCGGTATAGCCAATACTTTTCGTCTGTGGCCCATCTTGTGAAAGGCTTCATACAAACCTTTTTTTAAGTCTTCGGCCGATAAATTGGTTTCAACAGAACCGTTGGAGTAGTAAATCATAAAGCAAAGCCCCCTAAATCCCCCAAAGGGGGACTTTTGGTGAGTATAAAGGATTGAAGTGAGTAAATAGTTTATGTGCAAATTTAATTCAACTTTTTCAAGTTTTTTATTCAGCCAGGTGCATTTCAAAATACAATTACATTTTGACAGCCCATTCTTAAAGTCTCCCCTTCGGGGAGATTTAGAGGGGCTGGGCTTTATACCAGATAAGTAGTTGATGCGGTATCACCCCCATGTCCCGTCCAGTTGGTGTGGAAAAACTCGCCTCGCGGTTTGTCCACACGTTCGTACATATGAGCTCCGAAATAATCACGCTGTGCCTGAAGCAGGTTGGCTGGTAATCTTTCACTCCTGAAACCATCGAAGTATGCCAGCGCAGAGGTCATTGCAGGCACAGGAATACCATTTTCCAACGCAGTGGCACACACTCTTCTCCATCCTGCCTGAGCGGCTTCCACTTGTTCTTTGAAGAATGGATCAAGCAGTAAATTACGTAAATTCGGATTATTGTCAAACGCATTTTTTATATCTTTCAGGAAGACCGAACGAATGATACATCCACCACGCCACATCAAAGCGATACCACCGTAATTGAGATTCCAGTTGTATTCTTTGGCGGCTTCCATCATCAGGTCGTAGCCCTGTGCATACGAAACGATTTTTGAAGCATAAATGGCATTTTCGAGGTCGTTGATAAACTGTTGCTTGTCGCCTTTGAAATTCGCGGCCGGACCTGAAATAAATTTTGATGCTTCTTTACGCAGGTCTTTTTGAGCTGAGAGGCAACGTGAAAACACCGATTCGCCAATCAGCGTCAGTGGAATTCCCAGATCCAATGCAGTTACGGCAGTCCATTTTCCGGTACCTTTTTGTCCGGCAGTATCCAGTATGTTTTCCACAAGCGGGGTTCCGTCTTCATCCCGGTAAGCCAGAATATCACGGGTAATTTCAATCAGATAGCTGTCAAGCTTGCCTGTATTCCATTTTTTGAAAATTTCATGCTGTTCGAATGCACCCATTCCAAGCACGTCTTTCATAATGTGGTAAGCTTCGTTGATTATTTGCATGTCACCGTATTCAATGCCGTTGTGAACCATTTTCACAAAATGTCCGGCACCGTTCTCTCCTACCCAGTCGCAACAGGGTGTTCCATCTTCCACTTTAGCGGCTACCGCCTGGAAAATTTCCTTCACATAAGGCCAAGCCTCAGGCGAACCTCCGGGCATCATCGATGGACCTTTCAGAGCACCTTCTTCACCACCCGAAACACCGGTTCCAACATAGAGCAATCCTTTGCTTTCCACATACCCGGTCCGGCGAACGGTATCCGGAAAATGACTGTTTCCACCATCAATAATAATATCGCCGGGTTCCAGAAGCGGAATCAGTTGTTCGATAAAATCATCCACCGGTTTTCCGGCTTTTACCAGCATCATCACTTTGCGTGGCCTTTCTATAGCTGTAACCAGTTCTTCCAGACTTTTTGCTCCGATAAAGTTTTTACCTGCACCACGTCCGTTGATAAATTTTTCCACTTTATCCACCGAACGATTGAAAACGGCTACTGTGTAACCTTTGCTTTCCATATTCAGGACGAGATTTTCGCCCATTACTGCCAAACCGATTAATCCAATGTCTGCTTTCATAATTTTAAGCCCCCTCAAACTCCCCCAGAAGGGGAGCTTTTTGATAACTCTATCAATGAAGTGTTGATTAGAGTTGATTTTTGTTGTTTATTATGTTAACTATTAAGTAAATATCTCTGTATTTTCGCAACCCGAAGAATCTCCCCTTCGGGGAGTTCAAGAGACATCTTTATCTCTTTACCCTCGCATTTCCGTGCCAGATACTCCATATCATGTCTTCGTCAGCCGGCTGAGCGTAGTCGGTCAGGAAGGTGGTAGCCAGTGCGCCGCTTGCCCAGGCAAATTGAGCCCATTTTTCAGGTTCCCAGCCTTTCAGAATGCTGTAAAGTAATCCTCCCACAAATCCATCGCCTCCGCCAATGCGGTCGAGCACCACTATTTTCCGCATATTGATGACATGGAATATCTCATTTTCATAAACAATTGCACCCCAAAGATGTTCGTTTACACTCAATACTTCGCGCAATGTGTTGGCAAAAACCGAAACATTCGGATAAGTTTTTGCTGCATTTTTTATCATTCCTTTGAACGATTCCATAGTATCTCCGATGTTTTCGCCACCCGCTTTGGGACCTTCAATGCCCAGACAAAGCTGAAAATCTTCTTCGTTACCAATCAAAATATCTGATAAAGAGGCTATTTCATCAAAAGCTACTTTCAATTCTTTTTCTCTTCCTTTCCAGAATGTGGCTCTGTAATTCAAATCAAAAGAAATCAGAGTACCGTACTTTTTCGCATATCTTGCTATTTCGAGGCAGAAATGACTTGTTTCGGCCGAAAGTGCTGCAATCAGACCCGACAAATGCACAATCTGCACACCTTCTTGTCCGAAAATACGTTGCAGATCGAAGTCTTTCACGTTCAATGTTCGACCCACCTCACCTGCCCGGTCGTTTTGTACTCGGGGTCCACGCAATCCGTATCCGCTGTCGGCTATATTGAACTGATGACGATATCCCCAAGGTCCTCCCTGCGGCACTTCGGGTCCTTCGTACTCCATGTTGCGACGACGAAGATCTGCTTTGATAAATTGCGATACAGGACTGTCTTTTACAAAAGTAGTAAGAACCTTGACAGGAAGTCCCAGGTAAGAGGATATACTTGCCTCGTTGGTTTCAGCGCTTGTTGCCTGCATTTCGAACAGGTGACTGCTATGTACCGGCTGTCCGTTTACCGGTGTGATACGAACGCCCACACTGGTGGGAGTTATCAATGCGTA
>JAGPGR010000015.1 GCA_018055865.1 Paludibacteraceae bacterium
CTCTGGCACCGAGCATTTTCATTTTTTGTACGTTCAAAAACTGACGCTCCACATCCGTTTTTCCCATAAAAACGATGCACTCCAGTCCCATGAGTGCACAGGCGGTTGCAGTGGCTACACCATGCTGACCGGCACCTGTTTCGGCGAGAATTTTGGTTTTTCCCATCCGCTTTGCCAGTAAAATCTGCCCGAGAGCATTATTTATTTTATGGGCGCCGGTATGGTTCAGGTCTTCCCGTTTCAGATAGATATTAGTGCCGTATTCGTCGCTCAGCCGCCGGGCGAAATAGAGTGGAGAAGGGCGTCCTACGTAATTTTTCAGCAAACAATAATATTCTTCGCCGAAAGTCGAATCATCCTTTATCTGATAAAAAGCTTTTTCCAGCTTTTCCACTATGCCGTGCAGAATTTCAGGGATATAGGCACCGCCAAATTCGCCGTAAAAACCAGCCCCTCCACTCACCGAAGGGTAAGTTTTTGAGCTAAAATCTATTTTTTTATTATTTTCTGACATCATTTATCTTTTGTGTTAATTTTCACTTCTTAAGTCACCTCTTCAGGGAGGTTTGCAGGACAAAAAAAAAGCTTATCGTGAGTTCGATAAGCTTTTTTATATTCATTCAATTTTTATATTGACATATAATCATAGCAGAGCTGACTCACAATTTTTATTTCGTAAGTGCCACCACCAAAAATTTACAGTCATTAAATTGCTCATTTTCTTTTTGAAAGTTTTAACGTTGCAAAGATTACATTTTATTTTTAATTGTGCAAGAAAAACAGCAAATTTTACTGAAATTAATTTGAAATCCATATTTTCAGCCATGAAAGAAGTAATAAAAGAAATGCTGATTTTATTTTTTCAAGTTATTTGAAAAAAACCTCTTATCTTTGCTTTGTCGAATTTAATAAATGGACCACAATGAAAAAAGCTGCTTACGATGCCACATTTTCACCCTTCAGGGGTTTCACCCGCGATGAATGGAGCAAGCTGGAAGACCATCCGATGTTTCCGGTTTCGGATATTGAGCTGACTAAACTACAGGCAATGAATGAACCCCTGACCGTGGATGAAATGGAGAAAATCTACATGCCGATGGTTCGTTTTCTGCAAATTCACATCACACACTATCGCAGGCTTCACAACGAGCGCGATGAATTTTTCAAAAACGAAAGTCGCCGTGTTCCGTACATTATTGGCATTGCAGGTAGTGTAGCCGTTGGTAAAAGTACTACAGCCCGCGTTCTACAGAAGCTGCTTTCGATGACACCCGAGCAACCCCGGGTGGCGCTCATTACTACCGATGGATTTCTGTATCCGAATGCCGAACTGGAAAAGCGGGGCATTATGAACCGCAAGGGTTTTCCTGAAAGTTACGATGCTAAAAAACTGATTGCTTTTCTTTCGGCAGCCAAATCCGGAAAAGAACAACTCGAAGTGCCCGTATATTCTCACTTGTATTACGATATCATTGCGGATGAGGTGCAAACCTTCGAACTGCCCGATATTATGATTGTAGAGGGCATTAACGTGCTCCAGGTTTCGAACAATAAATTCAACAAAAAGCGACGGGTATTCGTGTCGGATTTTTTTGATTTTTCCATTTATGTTGATGCCAGCGAAAATGACCTGCGCACTTGGTATCTCGACAGGTTTATTACACTACAGAAAACCGCTTTCGCCAATCCTGATTCATTTTTTCATCAATACTCTACCTGGCCTGTAGCCAGGTTGCTGAAATTTGCCAACGAAGTATGGGACGAGATTAACCTGCCGAATTTAGTTGAAAATATCCTTCCAACCCGATTTCGGGCCGATTTGATTATCGAAAAAGGGGCCGAACACCTGACGCGCGGTATTCGGATACGCAAAATATAGCGGCTCGTGATAAGCTAATTGCCGGTATTTCAAACTCTGATTTTATAAAGTCAGAGTTTTTTTTCAAAATAAAAGGATAAATAATTATTCAGAAAATAAGCATTTTCCCGAAATTTACATTATATTTGTAAAACTGAAAGCTAAATTGATTGAATATGTTTTTTAATGGAAATAAAATGGAAACAAACGAAAAGTACAGCTCCGGTTGTACTGATACGGTTTTGATGATTGAGCCGGTAGCCTTTGATTATAATCCCGAAACAGCCGTTAATAACTATTTTCAGCAGAGAAATGCGTTGAGTGAAAGTGAGACACAGCGTCTTGCCCTGGCCGAATTCAGGGGGATGGTCCACATACTGGAAAATGCAGGAGTTCGGGTGATTTCAGTACAGGATAAGCCATTTCCGCATACGCCCGATTCTATTTTTCCCAACAACTGGATTTCATTCCATCTCAACAATCACGTGGTATTCTATCCGATGTTTGCCGAGAACCGACGACTGGAGCGAAGGATGGATATTTTGCTGGAAATAGAAAATAAACTTAACCGGAAATTCTATTATACCGATTATTCAAAATACGAAATGGAAAACATTTTTCTGGAAGGAACCGGAAGCATCGTTCCTGACAGAATAAACCGGATAGCTTATGCCGGTATTTCGCCAAGAACTGATAAAAAGTTGTTTTTGAAATTTTGCAGGGAAATGAATTTTCATCCGGTATATTTTCATGCCACACAGGAAGTGGATGGAGAGCAAATGCCGATTTATCATACCAACGTAATGATGTGTGTTGCAGATAAATACGCTGTAGTTTGCTCCGATTCGGTTCGGGATAAAACCGAGCGTGAAAATCTTCTGAAAAATATGACAGAAAGCGGAAAGGAAATAATTGAGATTTCGACAGAGCAGATGAATTGTTTTGCAGGGAACATGCTTCAACTCCAGAACGGAGAAGGAGAAAAATTACTTGTGATGTCAAGTGCGGCTCACGATTCATTGTCGGAAGAACAAATCAGCAGATTAGAATCATTCAACAAACTACTTGTAGTTCCGGTTACAACTATCGAGAAAAACGGGGGAGGAAGTGTAAGGTGTATGATTGCAGAGGTGTTTTAAGGCACGTAGCTTAAAACTTCAAAAAGGAATTTGATGAATGGTATATTTAGATTTTATAAAATGATAAAAATTTTTAAAAACATAAGAATATGAACGGATTAGCGACAGATGCAGGCTATTTTATTTCGCTCGAAGACCAGTACGGAGCTCATAATTATCATCCGCTTCCCGTGGTGCTCGAACGTGGCGAAGGCGTAAATGTATGGGATGTGGACGGGAAAAAGTATTACGATTTTCTTTCAGCCTATTCTGCTGTAAATCAGGGTCATTGCCATCAAAAAATTATTCAGTCACTAATTGAACAGGCCCAAAAACTCACTTTAACTTCCCGTGCCTTTTACAACGATAAACTGGGAGTTTACGAAAAATATATAACCGAATATTTCGGATTTGAAAAGGTGCTGCCCATGAATACAGGTGCTGAAGCGGTGGAAACCGCGCTGAAGCTTTGCCGGAAATGGGCGTATCAGAAGAAGCAAATACCTGAAAATAAAGCCCAGATTGTAGTTTGTGCCGAGAATTTTCACGGACGCACCACAACTATCGTTTCTTTTTCGGTTGATCCGGATGCCTACACGGATTACGGCCCGTTTACGCCCGGATTTATTGTGATTCCATACAACGATGTGGAAGCGCTTGAGAAAACGCTGGCTGAAAATGAAAATATTGCCGGATTTCTGGTGGAACCCATTCAGGGTGAAGCTGGCGCCAAAGTGCCTGATGATGGATATTTGCGAAAAACGTACGAATTGTGCAAAAAGCACAACGTACTATTTATTGCCGACGAAATTCAAACCGGCATAGCCCGAACCGGAAAAATGCTGGCTTGCGACTATGAAGACGTAAAACCCGACATTCTGATACTTGGTAAGGCCCTTTCGGGCGGAGTATATCCGGTTTCTGCGGTGCTTTCAAGCAGCGAAATCATGGATGTAATCCGTCCGGGACAACATGGTTCTACTTTTGGTGGAAATCCAGTTGCAGCAGCTGTAGGGATAGCAGCACTGGAAGTGGTGAGAGATGAAAAACTGGCAGAAAATGCCATGGAACTTGGTCGGATTTTCAGAGAAGAAATGCAAAATCTTTGTGATAATTCAGAAATCGCTTTGTCAGTTCGCGGAAAAGGACTTATGAACGCACTGATAATCAATAATCAAAATCACAAAAACCTGGCGTGGGATGTTTGTCTTCGTTTAGCTGAAAACGGGCTGCTCGCCAAACCTACGCACACCAATATCATCCGGTTTGCACCGCCGCTGGTTATCACCCGGGAGCAATTGATGGACTGCATATCTATTATTAAAAAGACAGTTAGGGAATTTGAGAATTAAAACAGTTTTTTATACATTCAAAATTTGATGATACTTTATTTCAGAAATAGTGAGAGTAATAATTTCTCACTATTTTTATTTTCGGTTTTCCCTTCCGTTTTTCTTTCTATATTCAGTTTTTTTTCCGAAATTTGTACCCTTAAATATATAATTCAACGGGTTTAGAGTAAGTCTGTTTTCAGGACTATCTAAACTCGAAATTTTGTAAACATGGATAAAAATACAATTGTAGGTTTTCTTCTGATTGCCGCTATAGTAATAGGATTCACCTGGCTCAACAAGCCTTCGGAAGAAGAAATAGCCCAAAGAAAAAGATACAACGATTCGATCACACTGGTGCAGCAGCAGCAGCAAGCTCAGTTAATTCAGGATTCGGTCAGGCAAATGACGGCTAATGCAGACTCAGCTGTACTGCAAAATGATTCAGCCGCAACAGCTTTAATAGCAGATGTTTATGGTGATTTCAGCGTCTCGGCTGCCGGCGAAGAAACTTTCTACACACTTGAAAATGAAGTTTTGAAACTTGTTTTGAGTAACAAAGGCGGACGCATTTATTCTGCCGAATTGAAGGAATTTAAGGCTCAGAATGACGAACCGTTGATATTGTTTGATAAAGAAGAAAGTAGTCTTAATTTTCTGCTCACTACCCTCAACAACCGTGTGGTGAATTCATCGGATCTTTTTTTCGAACCTCTGGGCGAAATCGAAAAAGACAGTGTGGGTAATCAAATCCTTACTCTGCGCCTGAAGACCAATAACCCGGGTGCATTTATCGACTTTATTTACACATTGCCTGCCGATAATTATATGGTAGAATATGATGTGAAAGCAACGAAAATGAACGAGGTAATGCCCATGTCGGTTAATTTGCTTGAAATGAGATGGAAATCGGATATCAGGCAGCAGGAGAAAGGTCGTTCGTTTGAAGAAAGATATTCTACACTTAGTTACAGGTATCTTGCCGGTGATAATGGAAGTTTGAGCGCAAGCAAAAATGATCAGAAAAATATTGATAATCAGGTAAAATGGATTGCTTTCAAAGATCAGTTTTTCAGTTCAATTCTTATAGCCGACAAATCATTCACAGCCACATCGCTCAACAGCGAAGTGCTGAATGAAGGTTCCGGTTATTTGAAATCCTTTACCTCTGAAATGGCTGTTCCATTTGACCTGACGGGAAAAGAACCTACCGGATTCAGGATGTATTTAGGACCTAATCATTTCAAAACCCTTTCAAGTTATGACAAAAAAGTAGCCAAAGATGAAAAATTGTATCTTCGGGAACTGATTCCACTAGGCTGGTTAATTTTCGGATGGGTAAATCAGTATTTTGTAATTCCGTTGTTCAACTTTCTGAGCCGCTTTATTGATAGTTTTGGTATTATCATTCTGATAATGACCGTCATTATCAAGATTATTCTTTTCCCGCTGAGTTACAAATCGTACATGTCGAGCGCCAAAATGCGGGTTCTGAAACCACAAATTGACGAAATAAATGCAAAAATTCCACCCGAAAAAGCCATGGAGCGTCAGAAAGCAACAATGGCGCTTTACAATAAAGTGGGAGTAAGTCCTATGAGTGGTTGCTTGCCAATGGTGTTGCAAATGCCTTTGTTGATAGCCCTGTTCAGCTTTTTCCCATCAGCTATCGAACTTCGTCAGCAAAGTTTTCTGTGGGCACCCGATTTGTCGGCATATGATTCTATCCTTTCGTGGAAAGCCAACATACCTCTTCTGAGCAATATATTCGACAATCACATCAGTCTTTTTGCTTTGTTGATGACTGTAGCCAGTATATTCTCCACCAAACTGAGCATGTCAACCACACAACCCTCGCCCGATCAGCCCGGTGCAGGAATGATGAAATGGATGATGTATCTGATGCCCATTATGTTTTTCTTTATGTTCAATAGTTATGCATCCGGTTTGACATACTACTATTTCCTGTCGTCGTTATTTACTGTTATTCAGAATGAAATTATCAGAGTAACTCTCGACGAGAAAAAACTGCTTGCACAGTTGCATGCCAGAGGCAACGCCAATAGCAATAAACCGAAGAAATCGGGTGGTTTCATGGAACGGATTGAAAAAATGCAGCGTGAGCAGCAGAAAGCCCTGAAAGAAAACGCCAAACGTAGAAAATAGAACATCGGAATGGTTTAACGGAGCAAGTTTCCGGTAAATAAAAAAGCTATCCGCAAAGTTTTGCAAGGAAATTCTTATAACTTTGTAAAGCTTTGCGGAATTTTGTTTTTTAAAAAAGTACATCGAAAATGAAATTAAAGATTTTTCTTGCGCTGTTGGTTATACCTATCGTTTTTTCGTGCGGAAGAAAGGATCGCTTCCACATAAACACGACCCAAAACAAAACGGAAGTAAAAATTCAGCGTTTCGACCGGGATTTGATTCAGTCGGATACAACGAATTTCAATTCATCGGTGAAAAAACTTTATGTCAATTATCCGGTTTTTCTACAGACTTTTATCTCCAACATGGACACCGTATCGCCTCAGGATACATTGGCTGTTGCCCGCGTGCTGAAAAATTTTGTCACTTTTCCGCAGGTGAAAAACGTTAATGAGCAAGTTTTGGCAGTTTTTGCAGATGTAGCGGATATTGAAAATGAAATTTCTGTAGCATACACGTATCTGAAACATTATTTTCCAACGTTGCCTACTCCCGAAGTTTATTTTTTTGTTTCAGGCCTGAGCCGCCCGGTAATGGTGGATGAAAGGATGAAATTCATTGGCATTGGCAGCGATTTCTACCTGGGAGCCGATTATGAACTCTACAAAGCGGTAGCGTACGATTACATGCTTCAAAACATGAATCCCGAAAATGTATCGGTAGATGTTGTATCAACTTTACTTTTCAACTATTTCCGTTTCGATAGTAAGCAGAACAGACTTATAGACAATATGCTGCATCGTGGAAAAGTGATGTATCTGCTGTCCGTTTTTATGCCTGAACGAGCCGGAAAGGATATAATGGGATACTCCACCGACCAATGGAACTGGGCAGAAGAGAATGAAAGCCGGATCTGGAAAAATATGATTGCTCAAAAAGATCTTTTCTCATCGGACCTGCAACTTATACGCAACTACCTGAACGATGCACCGTTTACTTCACCGGTATCGCAGGATTCGCCCGGCAGGCTGGGCACCTGGATAGGAATGAGGATAGTGCAATGTTATATGAAAAAAAACAAAGATGTGACATTACAACGGCTCATGCAACTGAATGATTATCAGCAATTACTGGAAGAATCGGGGTACAAACCGTGATTTGATTTGGCTGGTTGATTTCTTGATTGATCGTTAGATGTAAATTCTTAAATAGTATTTTATGCGAAAAATAAAAACACAGGATTCATTGCTGAAGATTGTAGAAACTGAGAAGTTACACAAATTAGCTTTTCAGGGACTGGATTTGTCAGCAGTGGAAGAGCAGCTCATGAATCTCAGGGTTACTAATTGCCTTTTTATGGATTGTGAAATTTCAGTGAGGCTCATGAAACACCTGCATCCGGCCAATTACATTTTTCCGGGCTTAAATGTGCCTTTCAGCATATATCCATCAGGATTGTACAACAAAGACAACCTTTACAACGGTTATGATTACAACCGTCCGGAGACTTATTTCTCCACGATGGATAAAAAGGTGTATGATTATTACAAAAAAATGGGCGGATCGGAAGCCCGAAACATCAAAGAAACGCTTGCCCGTTCACTTCACGATCATTCCATTTACGACGCCAAGCACGAATTTCTGGCAGCCTACGATGAGCGAAAAGTGGTGGCAATAATGGGCGGACACAAGCTCGGGCGTGATGATGCTTTATTTCTGCAAACTGCCCGACTGGCCAAATCACTTACCGAAACCGGCTACCTGATGACATCGGGTGGGGGACCGGGAGCCATGGAAGCTACACATCTTGGAGCCTGGTTTGCCGGAAAAACCGACGCCGAACTGGTGGATGCTGTGGATATGTTGAGCCCTGCTCCGGTATATTCGCACCCCCATTGGCTGAAAACAGCTTATATGGTGCTGGAAAAATATCCTCAAACGAATTACCTGAGTCTGGGAATTCCGACATGGCTCTACGGTCATGAACTTTCCACGCCATTTGCTACTCATATTGCAAAATTATTTGAAAACAGCTTACGTGAAGAAGGATTGCTTGCCATAGCCAAAGGAGGAGTGATATTTTCTCCCGGGAGCGCCGGAACGATGCAAGAATTTTTCATGGATTTAGCTCAAAATCATTACAAAAGCTACGGATACGCAAGTCCGATGATATTTCTGGGAAAAAGATACTGGACAGAAGAATATCCTGTGTATCCACTGGCAAAATTATTGATAGATACCGGAAAACTGAACGGAATTGATTTGAATATTTACGATGAAAATGATGAAATTATAAATCATCTCAATACTTTCAATCAACGATATTAACATGGAACCTGAAAAACGTTTAACCATTCGGGAATGGGCCGAAGACGATCGCCCGCGTGAGAAATTGCTCAACAAAGGCGCATCAGCACTCTCAGATGCCGAATTGCTGGCTATCCTTGTTAGCTCAGGAAATAAAGAAGAAAGTGCTGTAGAACTTTGCAAGCGCATTTTGAGCGACAATCACAACAACCTGAATGAACTGGCGCGGCTGTCCATTTCGGATTTAGAAAAATACAAAGGCATTGGTGAGGCAAAAGCCATTAGCATTGTAGCAGCGCTGGAAATTGGAAAAAGGCGCAAAACTTCCGATGCACTTGACAGAAAGAAAATTACTCAAAGCAGTGATTTGTTTGAACTTTTTGAACCTATTCTACTCGATTTGAATCATGAGGAATTTTGGGTGGCATTTATGAACGGTGCCAATAAAGTGCTGGATACCAAAAGACTGACTCAGGGCGGAATGAGGCAAACAGTAGTGGATGTGCCCATGCTGCTCCGGATGGGATTGGAACGATCCTCACATGCCATTGCTGTGGCTCATAATCATCCATCGGGCGAAAATTATCCAAGCAAAGAAGATTTGTCTATTACACAAAAAATCAAAACCGGTTGCGAAGCTGTCGGAATAAGACTGCTGGACCATATAATCATTGCCGGAGGCAAGTATTACAGCTTCGCCGACGAGGGAAAGTTGTAGGCACGTTGATTGGTTTTTGGAAAAATTTACTATATTGAAAAATGGAATAACTACATAAAAAACATCCTTAAGCCCCCTTTCAAGCGATTTGAAGGGCTCATATACACATGAAATTAATAGAAGTAAAAGACGTAGTAAAACAATATTCCGGACACAGAGCGCTGGACGGAGTAAGTCTGGATGTGCCCAAAGGTACAATATACGGTTTGCTCGGACCGAACGGAGCCGGCAAAACCACACTCATCCGTATCATTAACTGCATCACAGCACCCGACAGCGGCGAAGTATTGCTCAACGGTAAAATACTGCAACCCGGAGATGTTCGAAACATCGGCTATCTGCCCGAAGAGCGCGGACTGTACAAAAAGATGAAGGTGGGAGAGCAGGCCGTTTATCTGGCACGCCTCAAAGGAATGACCAAAGCCGATGCCCTCAGGGAGTTGAAATACTGGTTTGAGAAATTCGAAATTCAGGACTGGTGGTACAAAAAAGTGGAGGAACTCTCCAAAGGAATGGCTCAGAAAGTGCAATTTATCACTACTATACTCCACAAACCCGATTTGCTCATTTTTGATGAACCATTCAGCGGTTTTGATCCGGTAAATACCGATTTGCTGAAACGAGAAATCCTTGATTTGCGCAATCAGGGAGCTACCATCATTTTCTCGACTCACAACATGGAATCGGTGGAAGAACTCTGCGAAAATATATCGCTGGTCAATAAAGCTAAAATCGTTTTGCAGGGAAATGTGGCCGAAATACGCTCTAATTATGCCTCAGACAGCTTATTTGTGAAAACAGCTGATGTCATTTCATTTGACAACAATGTGAGAATAATTTCACAAACTGAGAAAAACAACTCAATCGAAACAGTCCTGAAAAAAATGAACGGGAAATCCAACAATGAAATTCTTCAGGAAATCATCACCCAAACCAGTGTCATTTCATTCGAAGAATTGTTACCTACTATGAACGATATTTTTATCCGTACGGTTAAAGGTGAAGCTTGAAAATATGAGTTAAACAATTTGTATTCAAAAAATTAACATTTCAATCAATCAACTATTCAACTTAAAAATGAGTAAAATAGGAATTATAATTCAGCGTGAATATACTTCACGTGTTATGAAAAAGTCTTTTTTATTGCTTACTTTTCTGACGCCGGTTTTCATGGCCGCCATGATTGTGTTGCCCATGTGGATTACGTCCATGAAAGACGATTCGATAAAAACCATTGTGGTAATCGACAAGTCGGAAATGCTCCGCCAGGTGCTCAAAAGTAACGAACAATATACGTTTATATTTACCGATGTACCGATTGATGAATTCAGAAAAGAACAGGCAGACGGCAAGAACCGGAAAACAGGCGAGCTTAGCGCGCTGCTTTATGTTTCGGACGATCTTGTGAAGAATCCGAATGCTGTAACCATTTATTCTGAAAAGCAAATTAATGTTGAGTTAAAAAACTACATCAGCAACGAACTTAACAACTACATTCGGGATAAAAAATTAGCGTCCTTCAATATCCCCGATTTGAAAGAAAAAATAGCATCGACTAAAACAAACGTGAATATCTCAACCATCAAATGGGACGAAGCCGGGAATGAAAAGGAAGGTTCAGCCGAAATGGCACTGATTATTGGCATGCTGGCTGCTTTCATGATTTATATGTTTATCATGACTTATGGCTCGCAGGTGATGTCGGGGGTGTTACAGGAGAAAACGAGCCGAATCGTGGAAGTAATCGTTTCGTCGGTAAAACCGTTCGAGCTGATGATGGGAAAAATCATCGGAATAGCCCTGGTCGGTTTAACTCAATTTACTATCTGGATAGTTTTTACGCTTATTCTCAGTGGAATAGGTACTGCTTTATTTGGTGATGGATTTAGCGCCACAGCCATGCCCGAATCCCTTCAAATGGGTCAATCGGTGGCTTCAGATGCCGATTCGGCCGAAATGATAACCAAAGTTATGTCCATGCTTTCCGGCTTTGATTTTGTAAAGGTTGTCGTTTTGTTTCTCCTCTATTTTCTGGGTGGATATCTGCTTTATGCATCGCTTTTTGCTGCCATTGGCTCTGCTGTGGACAATGAAACCGATACGCAGCAATTTTCAATGCCGGTAACGCTTCCCATCATATTTTCAATTTTCATCGGTATTTACGCCGCCCAAAGTCCCGATAGTGCCTTGGCTTTCTGGGGTTCTGTGATTCCTTTCACGTCGCCCGTAGTCATGATGGCACGTATTCCTTACGATGTACCGACCTGGCAAATCCTGCTCTCGTTAGGCCTACTGGTGGGTACATTCGTAGCTTCTACCTGGCTTGCCGGAAAGATTTATCGTACCGGAATTCTCATGTATGGCAAAAAAGTGAGTTGGAAAGAGCTTTGGAAGTGGATAAGAGTGAAGTGAAAAACAAAAAAAATCAGAATCTGTAAAGATTCTGATTTTTTTATGTCAATACTGAATATGCGATGAATTAGAATTTATGACGACCTTCATCAGCAACTGTCAGCTTAGTTCTACCTTTGCCACGACGAGCAGCTAATACTCTGCGACCGTTTGCAGTTGCCATTCTTTCGCGAAAGCCGTGTTTGTTCTTTCTTTTTCTGTTTGAGGGTTGAAATGTCCTTTTCATTGCTATTTAGTGTTTTAATAATTTTTCTTTTCGGACTGCAAAGATAGAAGTTTTATTGGAATTTTGCAAACGAAATAAGAAAATAATTATTTTAAAAGTTCTCCGGCCGATTCAATTTTACCGATTATCAGGTGTTCATCCCTCCGCAAACGTTTATTACCTGTCCGCTTACGTAGCTGGAGAGGTCTGAAGCCAGGAATACACATACTTTAGCCACTTCGTCGGGTGAGCCGCCGCGACGTAAAGGAATAGTTTCGGCCCATTTGGCACGCTGTTCTTCGGTGAGCGCGTGCGTCATTTCGGTTTCGATAAATCCCGGAGCAACTGCATTGGCACGAATACCGCGCGAGCCCAGTTCCTTGGCAATAGATTTAGCCAGCCCTATCATACCGGCTTTGGAGGCGGAGTAGTTGGTTTGTCCGGCATTGCCCGATACGCCAACCACAGAACTCATATTAATGATCGAACCCGATTTTTGCTTCATCATGAACGGTGTCAGGGCATGGATAAAATTAAATGCTGATTTCAAATTTACATTTATTACTGCATCCCATTGCTGTTCGGTCATGCGCATCATCAGCCCGTCTTTGGTAATTCCGGCATTGTTTACCAGAATATCAATCCGGCCAAAATCCTTTACTATTTCTTCCACTACCTGGTGAGTAGCTTCAAAAGAGGCAGCGTTAGAAGCGTATCCTTTTGCTTTTACGCCCAGCGCTTCAATTTCTTTTTCGGTAGTTTTTCCGTTTTCGTCGATTACTAAATCGGTAAATGCGATGTTGCAACCTTCTGCAGCAAATCTAAGGGCTATTGCCTTCCCTATGCCGCGTGCAGCGCCGGTGACAATGGCCGTTTTTCCTTCTAAAAGTTTCATATTTTCTTTTTTTAGTTTAATCAAGTGCAAAGATACAACTTATTGATTTAATTTCCTGTTTTTTTGCCTAAAACGGGGAAAAATCACATCTGCAGTTACAATAATTCACAAACAATATTTCATGTATATGCTTGATAATAAAGGTTATGCATAAAAAATGCATAAATTACAGCTGGTTACAAATTTTGTGAGCGGCTATCGCTATTGGTTTGATAATGATTTTTCCACGGTGGTCAACGTTGCGGTTAATCCCGTCACAGAGCAGCTTCTGCTGGATAAAGTGCTGGATATAAGTCAGGTGCCGGGAGGCAAACATACCATCAACTTTCAGTTCAGGGATGCGCTGGGATTGTGGAGCTCAGCCACCACCGACAGTATTACCACTACCGACGTAATAAAGATAAACCTGGATGTAGAGATAAACGGCAATGTAATCAAATCGAAACAGGATAATGCCACATACAGATGGCTGGATTGCGACAATAATTATGCTCCGCTCGAAGGAGGCACGCTGCAAAGCTACACTGCCCAGAAGAGTGGAAATTATGCCGCAGAAATAAGCTACCTGAGCAGAAAAGACACTACCGACTGCTATCAGGTGACTTATTCAGGAGTAGAGTCAAACCGCTACACGGTGAATGCACGTGTATGGCCCAATCCTACCAGCGGTTCAATTCAGATAAATATGGGAGATTATTATCGTGAAATCAGTCTCTCAATTACTGATATAAGCGGAAAAGTAATCCGGAATCTACATTTCCAAAATCTTCGAACCATTAACATGGATTTATCCGGCGAGGCATCTGGTATTTACTTTATGACCATCACTGCCGATGGCCGAAACGGGAAACTGAAACTACTGAAGAAGTAAGCTGTTTCAATACCGATTTTCCGGTATAATATTTCAGTAAAAAAGGAGGACTTTGGTTATAAAGTCCTCCTTTTCTTTTTGTATTACTTTTGAGAATTATTTCCTGTTTGCTCTTACCGGTTGCTGAGGGGTGCTTTGTTCTCTTCTTTCAGTTTGACGTCCGGTTCGGATTCCTGCTGTCCTTTCATTTCTTCCTCTGGTTCCGGCAGTTACTGCAGATTGATTATCTGTTTGTCCGCTTGCGCTTCTTATTGCAGATCTGACCGCAATT
This sequence comes from Paludibacteraceae bacterium, assembly GCA_018055865.1. Taxonomy (GTDB): domain Bacteria; phylum Bacteroidota; class Bacteroidia; order Bacteroidales; family Paludibacteraceae; genus UPXZ01. Next base: position 14,135 of record JAGPGR010000015.1, read on the forward strand.
GGAGAAGTAGTTTTGTTTACAAATGCCAGTTCTCCTTCGTAAATTCCATCGAAATTATAGCCGTAGTAGTCATCGGTAAAATTAAAATCAATTCTATATGTACTTCCGGTCAGGTATTGAATCGAAACCGAACCTTTGTTAATACTCAACGCATCCGATGTGTAGTACCAGGTGCCGTAGTCTGCTTTGTCGTTTGAATCATAGTAGCCGTCTAT
>JAGPGR010000209.1 GCA_018055865.1 Paludibacteraceae bacterium
ACATCACCGTTAGCTATAAAATCAATTTCGGGATAAGGCTTGTTCCAAAAATAATTGTTGCGTGTGATCATCAGCAGATCGCCGTTTGAAAGTTGCTCCTCGCGCATCATCACACGCGAGCGAATACCGTCGTTGTACAGATTTGCCCGCTTGTTGGAGCGGGTTACCACTATCGTATCCTCCACTCCCACTCCATTGTACGAACGTTCGATTGTATCAATTAAATCCATTCCGCTAAGGCGTATTACATCTGTAAATCCGTTCGTGCTGAATGTAGGATGAGTTTGAGTTTTTTCATCAGCCAGATTGAGCCTCAATGAAGTAGCATGAAACAAAATACCACTCTCCAGCGCCTGACGCACCACGTAAGTAAGTTCAAACTGGAGCACCTGCAACCCGTAACCCTTCAGCACATTTACATCAAGTGCCGGACTTTGGGTCTGCTCTACCGGCGGAAGTTGTGCGGTATCTCCCAGTAAAAGCAAGCTGCAGCCTTCACCGCCAAACACAAATTCTATTAAATCATCCAACAGTCGGCCGCTTCCAAACATTTTTTCGTTACCGTTATTGGAAATCATGGATGCTTCGTCAACAATAAATAATGTATTCTTATGCAGATTTTCGGCCGGCATGAAACGAAACTCAGCCATAGACTTCTGGCGGTAAATTTTTTTGTGAATAGTATAAGCCGGAAATCCGGAATATCCCGAAAGCACTTTGGCAGCGCGACCGGTTGGAGCCAGCAATACGGTTTTTTGTTCCAGTCCGTTCAAAGCCCTCACCAGAGCACTTACAACGGTTGTTTTACCTGTTCCGGCATATCCTTTCAGTAAAAATGCTTTTTCCGAATGGGGCGACATGATAAATTCACCCAAACGGTCAATCAATACCGATTGTTGTTCGGTAGGTTCAAAACCAAATTCCTGCCGGATGCGCGTACTGATAAAGGTGCTTAACATGGGTGCAAAGGTAGAGAAAAAATAATTTCGGTACAATCGACTGACAGCAGAGTTGGAATAAAGCGTGAAAGTTTTCATGCACAAAGCAATTCAAGAAGAGATAAAATCAATTCTGATAAAATTTTGTACCTTTGTACTTCATTTTTTTAACGAAAAAAACAGATTGTCTGAAAACCTGAAAAACACAATCCAAGATGAAAAAATTAATTTTATTTTTTATGATTCCAATCCTTTTTGCATGCAGCGGCAACCAGTCTGAAAAACAAGCTATTACACCTCCTTTGGATAGTTTTGATTACAAAGTCGACACCTTTGCCGATATAAAAATTCTCCGGTACAGGGTGCCCGGTTTTGAAATACTGACACTCAAACAAAAGGAGATGATTTACTACCTTTCACAAGCGGCCATCGAGGGTCGTGATATTCTTTGGGATCAAAACAACAAACATAACCTGGCCATTCGGCGTACTCTCGAGGCTATTTATGAAAACTATGCCGATAAATCGTCGGATGATTTCATAAAGCTGCAAACCTACCTGAAACGTATCTGGATGGCAAACGGCATTCACCATCACTATTCGGAAGATAAACTGATGCCGGAATTTACGGCCGATTTCTTCGCTAATGCAGTGAAAGGTCTTGACCAAAAACTACTGCCGCTCCGCGAAGGCGAAACTACGGAGCAGCTTATAGCCAAACTTACGCCCATACTTTTCGACCCGAAAGTAATGCCCAAAAAGACAAATCAGGCAGCAGGAGTGGATTTGATAACGACCTCAGCCAATAATTACTACGAAGGTGTAACACAAAGAGAAGTGGAAGATTTTTATGCCAAGATGAAAAGTCCGAACGACAGTACACCTGTTTCATACGGTCTAAACAGTAAATTGGTAAAAGAAAATGGACAAGTTACAGAAAAAGTATACAAAGTTGGCGGCATGTACGGCGCAGCTATTGAGCGTATTATTGGTTGGCTCGAAAAAGCTGCTGCTGTAGCTGAAAACGAAGCTCAACGGGAGACAATCAACACATTAATAAGCTATTATCGCACCGGAGATTTGAGAACATTCGATGAATTTAACATCAAATGGGTGCAGGATCTGACTTCGCAAATTGATTTTGTAAACGGATTTACCGAAAACTACGGAGATCCGCTCGGCATGAAAGCCAGTTGGGAATCCCTGGTCAATTTCAAAGACCCCGAAGCCACCAAACGTACCGAAATCATCAGCAACAATGCACAATGGTTCGAAGACAACTCGCCAACCGATTCGAAGTTCAAAAAAGAAGAAGTGAAGGGCGTTTCGGCCAAAGTAATTACGGCTGCCATGCTTGGCGGCGATTGCTATCCGTCCACTCCCATTGGCATCAACCTGCCCAATGCCAACTGGATACGCGCGCAATACGGTTCCAAGTCGGTCACTATCCAGAATATTACCGAAGCCTACGATCAGGCTGCACTGGGAAATGGATTTAATGAAGAATTTATGTGGTCGGACACAGAACGGGAGCAGGCAAAGAAATACGGTTCGCTCACCAACAATATCCATGTGGATATGCACGAATGCCTGGGTCACGGTTCCGGCAAGCTGCTTCCCGGCACCGACCCGGATGCTTTGAAAGCCTATGGTTCGCCCATTGAAGAGACCCGCGCCGACTTGTTCGGCCTTTATTATCTGGGCGATCCAAAACTGGTGGAGCTGGGACTGCTGCCCGATGCCGATGCTTACAAAGCACAGTATTATCAGTATCTGATGAATGGCTACATGACACAGCTTACCCGCATTCAACCCGGCAAAAACATTGAACAGGCACACATGCGCAATCGTCAGTTGATAGCTGCCTGGGTTTTCGACAAGGGAAAAGCCGAAAATGTGGTAGAACTAAAAGTAAAGGACGGAAAAAAATACATCGTTGTTAATGATTACAAAAAAGTAAGGCAGTTGTTCGGACAGCTTCTGGCCGAAATTCAGCGCATAAAATCTACCGGCGATTTTGCTTCAGGTCGTGATTTGGTGGAGAAATATGCCGTAAAAGTTAACCCCGAACTTCATAAGGAAGTGCTGGAACGCTATGCCAAACTAAAGATTGCCCCTTACAGTGGTTTTGTTAATCCGGTTTACACGCTCGTAACCAATAAAAAAGGTAAAGTAACGGATGTGAATATTTCATACAACGAAGATTACGTCCAACAACACCTCCGATATTCAAAAGAATATTCAGTTTTACCAACGTATAATTAGGAATGTCGACACTCCCAATTGGCAACAGGAAAATTGCCGCAACTAAAAAACTGGCGACAAGAATGTTGCCACACCCGATATGAAAAAGAAAATATTTCTACTAATAATTCTTACATCAGTAATTCTTATTGGCTGTAAAAAAGAAAGTACTTCTAACAAAGAGCGCGAGAACGATTCTATTTCGGTTTCAACTGAAATGGACACAGTTCACACTACTCAAAATTCCATAGATTGGGAAGGTGAATACAAAGGAATAATCCCCTGCGAAGACTGCGACGGAGTGGAGACTTCACTGGTGCTGAATTTCGACAGTACTTTTATTCTGACAAAAAGCTACATCGGAAAAGGCGGACCTTACGAATCGTCAGGAGCGTTCAGATGGGATGAATCCGGAAGAGTTATCATGTTGGAATTTGATGATGGCAGCGAAGCCTTATACCTGACAGGCGAAGGCACCCTGTCATTGCTTAACGACGACGGCAGCCCGATTGAGGGCGAAGATTACGTGCTGAGAAAATAACAGAACGATACAACTTCAGAACAACTACCAACAACAAACCGGCTAATTCATCCTTGATTTAACCGGTTTATTCTATAATGCCATTGTACGAAAAATTCTTAGGGAAAAACCTCATAAAGCATTTGAATAAAATCATCCACCCGTTTGTGAGGAAATATCTCGTTGTCAGTATCAAATACCCAATCGGCAAGTTTTATTTTTTCTGAATCCTTCATCTGATTGCGGATGCGGGCATACACATCCTCTTCCTTTTGGCAATCGCGCATCATTACCCGATGAATACGAACATTTTCGGGAGCAGTTACCACCACTATTTTGTCAACAAGCGTATTAAATCTTCCTTCAAAAAGAATGGCGCATTCCATAAAAAGAAATTTGCGGTCCGAATGGATCTTTACCCATTTCAGAAAATCGTCGACAACTGCAGGATGTACGATTTTATTGAGCAGCTGAAGTTTGGCCGGTTCTGAAAAAACGATTTTTGCCAGTTTAGCCCGGTCAAGTCCTGCGGCATGATACACATCGTCACCAAATTCAGCCTTTATTGCCTTTCGCAGGTCTTCA
>JAGPGR010000210.1 GCA_018055865.1 Paludibacteraceae bacterium
GTTTTTACGTTTGGTTAGCGTATAATTTTGAGCATACACCTGCTTGCTGTCAAAGTTGATGAGCGTAGAGGGATTGAATGCATTACCGATGTAACGGGTTTCGAAATGAAGGTGCGGACCGGTGGAGCGCCCTGTATTACCGCTCAACCCTAATTTATGGCCTCCTTCTACGCGATCGTTTACCTTGCAGGTTACTGCACTTAGATGTGCATATACTGTTTCAAGCCCGTTGTCGTGTCTTACCACAACATAATTTCCGTAACCCCCGGGTTCGTAATCAATAAGTCTTACTTTGCCGGCAAATGCTGATACAACACTGTTGCCGGAGGGTAGTGCAATGTCAATTCCGTAATGATAACGATAGCGTCTCGGTCCGAATTTGGAGGATACTCTGCCTGTGTTTACAGGCATTACAAAGTCATTGCAATCTATTAAGATGGAATCGGGTAAGTTGTTGACCGTTACTTTGTAAGGATTTAATTTATCGCTTGACCAAATGTCGTTATACAAGTCACCCGCAGGGTGGTTTTCCATCAAGTCGTCCGTTTCGTCATTCAACATTTCGTTGTAAATGTTGGTCGTGTCGGCGGTGGGGATGTTAAGAGCAGGAAAAGCTTTTTGAGCAGCCTTTTTCATGTTTCCGGGTGCTGCCTGTACTTTTACTACTTGTGCTGTTACGTTGTTTAGAGCAATTATGCTTACTATTGTTGTAAGAATTAAGTGTTTAAACCTCATTAGTTTTATTTTTCGTCGTTAGCGTATAAAAACGGTGTCAGTGTATTCTGATATTCAAAAATTTCATCTTCCGTGAAAAATCTTGCCAGTTCCTCTTTCGCATTTTCTACCGAATCAGATGTGTGGACAATATTTTCCTGCATACTCACACTAAAATCACCTCTTATTGTTCCGGGTACTGCATCACGACTATTAGTAGAACCAGTCATGGTGCGTACAACACGTACAGAATCCTTTCCTTCCCAGCAGGTCACAATCACGGGAGTAATCATCATCGAATCTTTAATGCGTTGGAAGAAAGGACGGTCAGCCAGATGAGCATAATGCTCATTCAATATTTGGTCAGTCAGTTGTATCATCTTTATTCCGGCGAGTTTCAGCCCTTTTTGTTCGAAGCGTTTGATAACTTCGCCTGCCAGAGCACGTTGAAGTGCCGATGGTTTAAGAATCACAAGAGTTTGTTCCATAGAAAAAATAATGTTGAATTTTTACTTCAAATATTAATTTTGTCAAAAGTAGCCAAAACAATTCGAATAACAAATTGATGTACAAAAAAAACTTATTTTTTTAACTTATTTTTTCAACTTATTGCACTCCAGTTCACCGGGTTAGTTTTCATTTTTTTCAATTGAAATCCCATCATCCGGTTTTTCTCGAAACTCAACGTGGGATCTTCTTCCAGAATATCCCATGCCATATTTCTTGCAATTCCCAGCACTTGTCCGTCTTTTGCCAAATCGGCTATCTTCAATTCAAACGGAATTCCGCTTTGCTGTGTGCCTTCCATGTCGCCGGGTCCGCGCAGTTGCAAATCGGCTTCCGATATCTCAAAACCGTCGTTGGTACGGGTCATTATTTCCATGCGCTTGCGGGTATCTGACGAAAGTCTGACACCTGTAAGCAGGATGCAATAAGATTGTTCGGCTCCGCGCCCCACGCGCCCGCGAAGTTGGTGGAGCTGCGAGAGTCCGAATCGTTCGGCACTCTCTATTATCATCACCGAAGCATTCGGCACATTCACTCCCACCTCAATTACAGTGGTAGCTACCATAATTTGCGTTTCACCCGATACAAATTTCTGCATGTGAGCATCTTTTTCGGCCGGTTTCATTTTGCCGTGAACCATGCTTATTTTGAAATTAGGGAATATCTCTTTCCAGAATTCGTATCCTTCTTCCAGATAGCGAAAGTCCAGTTTTTCAGATTCTTCAATGAGCGGATACACCACGTAAACCTGCCTTCCGGCATTTATTTGCTTGCCTAAAAATCCAATCAGCGAATTGCGTTTCGATTCGTAATAATGGAAAGTCTGAATGGATTTGCGTCCGGGAGGCAGTTCGTCGATAACCGAAACGCTCAGATCGCCATATACCGTCATGGCCAGCGTACGTGGAATGGGAGTGGCAGTCATCACCATGATGTGTGGCGGATGTTCGTTTTTGGTCCACAGCCGGGAGCGCTGAGCAACTCCAAACCGGTGCTGCTCGTCGATGATTACGAAACCCAGATTTTTGAACTGCACTGTGTTTTCAATCAACGCATGAGTGCCGATAATGATTTGCATTTCACCGTTTTGCAGTTTCTGGTGAATTGTTTCCCTGTCTTTTTTCTTAGTGGATCCGGTCAGGAGAGATATCTGTACATTCATGCCGTCCAAAAGTTCGCTAATAGTTGCAAGATGCTGATTGGCAAGTATTTCGGTGGGAGCCATCAGGCATGCCTGATATCCGTTGTCGAGTGCAATGAGCATGGTCAAAAGCGCCACCACTGTTTTGCCGCTGCCTACATCGCCCTGCAGCAATCGGTTCATTTGTTTTCCTGATGACATATCGGTACGTATTTCGCGAATCACTTTCTTTTGAGCATTGGTTAGTGCAAAAGGTAAGTGATTGGTATAGAAATCGTTGAAATAACTGCCTACCCGCTTGAACACAAATCCCGAAAAGCGCTGTTCTCTCCATTTTCGTTGGCGTAATATGTCCAGCTGAATGTAAAAAAGTTCTTCGAATTTCAAGCGCTGCCTGGCGCGGCTCAAAACCGCTTCATCTTTTGGAAAATGGATATTGATGAGCGACTCGGTCAGATTCATCAGTTTGAATTTCTGCAACACATAAGAGGGAAGTGTTTCCGGAATACCTGCTTCCAGTTTTTTTATCAGCGGATATATGATTTTTTGGATGGCTTTGGAGTTTAGAAAATGATTTTTCATTTTCTCGGAAGTGTTGTAGTAGGGCTGAAAACCCATTTCCTCAGGTGGCGGCAGCTGCGAAACCGTTTCGATGTCCGGATGCAGCAGATTGAATTTGCCGTTGAATAAGGCGGGTTTCCCGAAAGCCACATAATCGATGCCGGGTTTGTATTTATCTATTACAAAGCGCACACCTCTAAACCATACCAGCTCAATCGTATTTTCGCCGTCGGAAAACATGGCCGAAAGCCGTTGCTTTTTTCCTTCTCCGATCTTTTCGAATCTTAAAAACTGACCCCTGATCTGTACAAATGCCATGTCTGCCTTCAGTTCACGGATTTTGTAAAAACGACTGCGGTCCACGTATTTATAAGGATAATGCCTTAGCAGATCCTCAACCGTGAAAATGGAAAGCTCCTTGTTGAAGAGTTCGGCTTTTTTAGGTCCTACGCCGGGCAAAAATTTGATATCCTGAGTTGAGAAATCCATCGTACGATGTTAGCCGGAAATGTATTTTCCGAAAGGAATTTTTCTTAAAATGAATATAACTGTGAATGAAGCCAGTAAAGTCATGATTACAACCAAAGGCACTGAGATAAGCGGATTGGTCATGGTCCAGAATATCCCGTTTTTATAGAATATTCCGATAATTAAAATATGAACCAGATAAATGCCGTAGCTGTAATCACTAATAGTGTGCTGTAATTTATTCAGCGTTTTATTCAAAACAGATGAATTTTTCAGCGAAATGAAAACAGCAGTAGCCTGAATCATGGTGTTCAGGCTGAAATAGTTATAAATGGATAAATCAAGTTTGCCTTTGAGCTTGCTGGAGTAGTAAGCCATGAAAGCGGCAATACAAACAGTAACCAGATATAAAATCAATGCAGCCAACCTGATATTTTTCGAAACGTAAAATATATTGTAAAGGTAATACCCCAACACCATGTAGCCGCAGTAAAGGAAGTAGATAAACAGTTTAGGCAACGGATTTCCGGACCATCCGTACATATCCACTGCAAAGTCTTTGCTAATGCTGGAAATGAGAACCCAGGCAGCCAGCAGAAAAACAAGCATTTCGGGCTTCAGCTTTCGGATAAAGGAACCGATAGCAGGCGTAATCAGGTACAGGAAAACAATCAGATAAACGAACCAGAAGTGTTTGGAAATACCCTCTTTGAGAAAAAGATCCGAAGCCCAGTTCATAATATTTTGAAATCCATGTGGTTGCTTGCCAGGCGTAGTAAACCACCGGAAAATCCAGTAAACGACCATCCAGAACGGGAATGGAAGCAACACACGAACAAACCGTTTTCTGTAAAACTCCACAAGGTTGTATTCTTTTGAAAGCAACATGGCAC
>JAGPGR010000211.1 GCA_018055865.1 Paludibacteraceae bacterium
AGTTTGGGGTGGTGCCGTACCCGATTCTGTAATGCGCTATTTAGGCGAAAACCCCTGGCACAGGCTGGAAAAAATCCACCAACGAGTGGGGGGTACATCCAAATTAACGGCTTTATCACGTGGTAGAAACCTTTACGGATATGCACCTTATCCCGATTCTATCATCGATGGTTTTTTCAAAAATGCAGTAAGTTCGGGTTTGGACATCATGCGTATTTTTGATGCTCTCAATGATGTTGACAATATCAAATCCAGCGTAAAATCAATCAAAAAATACGGCGGCATGGCCGATTGTGCTGTGTGCTACACCATTGATCCAAAATACGATGATGAAATCAAGATAGTTGAGAAAAAGGGTTTTCTCGGACTTTTCAGCAAAAAAGAAGAAATTGTAGTGAAACGGGAACCTGTTTTTACCGACAAATATTTTCTGAATAAAGCCAAAGAAATGGAAGCGCTGGGAGCCGACATGATTACCATCAAAGATATGAGCGGCTTGATACCTCCTTCAAAAGTGGCCTCTCTGATGTCTTTGTTCAAAAAAGAATTAAAAGTTCCGGTTGATTTTCATACTCATTGTACTCCCGGATTTGGTTTGGGATCCGTGTTGACAGCCATAATGTACGATGTGGATGTGGTGGATACAAATATCTGGTATTTCTCGGGCGGACCAGCAGCTCCTGCTATTGAACTGATTTATGTTTTCTGCCAAAAACTCGGAATTGAACTGGATTTGAACATGGAAGCAGTAGCCAAAATCAACAAAGAACTGGCCGAAATTCGCAAGGAATTGGCTTCATTTGATACCGGCAAAAAATTTCCGAATCCTTTCAATCCATTGACCGACAAATTGCCGGCAGAAATTGACAAAGAATTTGACAAAGCCATTGAAGCTGTCCGGAGAGAAGACGAAGATGCATTGTTGGCTGCCTGCTATGCCATTGAGGCCTATTTCGGATTTCCCGAGCCGGATGAAATGGTCAGAAAAGCAGAAGTTCCCGGAGGAATGTACACCAATATGGTCGCACAGTTGAAGCAATTCAATTCCATGGACATTTTGGAAGATGCCATGCATCTGATTCCAAGCGTTCGGTTGGATTCCGGATTACCCCCGCTGGTAACTCCTACAAGTCAGATTGTTGGTGTTCAGGCAGTTAATTCGGCTTTAAATATCAAAAACGGTCGCCCCAAATACGCTAATCCATCCAATCAGTTTATTGCATTGGTAAAGGGTGAGTACGGTAAAACACCCGTTCCGGTTGATCCGAAATTCCGAGAGAAAATTACAGGCTCGCCTCAGGAAAAACCTTATGATACAAGCGGTTATAAACGTCAGGATAATCCGGTTCTTCCCGAGTTTGGCAATGTAAAACTGGCAAAGGACGAAAAAGACGAATTGCTTCTCGAACTTTTTCCGGCGGTAGCCACCAATTACCTGAAGGGAATCAGAGAAAATGAATATAAAACTAATCCTCATCAGGTACAAGTGGCTGAAAATAAGGTAGAAGCGAAAAAAGTAACTGTAGCTGAAGTAAAACAACCTGCCGGAAAGAAAATGAAATCACCGCTGCCCGGTACTATTCTGAAGGTCGATGTCAAAGTTGGTGATGAGGTAAAAGACGGACAAACTCTTTTCATTCTGGAAGCCATGAAGATGGAAAATAACATTACTTCAGAATTCAGCGGAAAAGTTCTGAATGTTTTTGTAAAACAAGGCCAGATTGTTCCCGAAGGTGCACCATTGGTAGAAATAGCCATCGCTTAAAACTATTTTTTTTCAGAAGAAATACTTTGTTCTGACAAAAAAACAAGAGAAAAAAATGCAGGAAATCGGATTTCTGCATTTTTTTGTTTTTTTCGGCCATTTAAGCTGAAAAAGCAGATGCGGGCTCACTTAAATATTCCGTGAATAGGGGAGTATTTCACACTTTTTTCTTACTTTTGCACAGCAAAACACAAACGCAGACACGAATGAGTTTTGCTTATTTCAAACTTTTTTAATTAGTATACTATAAATGTTCAGAACTAAAACTTGCGGCGAGCTAAGACTTGCCGATGCCGGAAATAAAGTGACGCTTGCAGGATGGGTACAGCGCACCCGTAAAATGGGCGGAATGACTTTTGTTGATTTACGCGACCGCTATGGAGTCACCCAGTTGGTTTTCAATCAGGATGTGAATGCACTGCTTTGTGAGCAGGCTAATAAACTTGGACGTGAATTTGTAATACAGATAACCGGTACTGTGGCCGAACGAAGCAACAAAAACTCCCACCTGGATACCGGCGAGATAGAAATACTGGCTGAAACACTTCATGTACTGAATGAAGCAAAAACGCCTCCTTTCACCATCGAAGACAATACAGATGGCGGAGATGATATCCGCATGAAATACAGATACCTTGACTTGCGCCGAAACAGTGTTCGGGCCAATCTGGAACTACGACATAAAATGACTATCGAGGTGCGTCAGTACCTGGATAAACTGGGTTTTCTGGAAGTGGAAACTCCGGTTTTGATAGGTTCAACTCCCGAAGGTGCACGTGATTTTGTGGTGCCTTCGCGTATGAATCCGGGACAATTCTATGCTTTGCCGCAATCGCCCCAAACATTGAAGCAACTGCTGATGGTATCTGGATTCGACCGTTATTTTCAGATTGTAAAATGTTTTCGCGATGAGGACCTGCGGGCCGACCGTCAGCCCGAGTTTACTCAAATCGATTGTGAAATGTCGTTTGTAGAACAGGATGATGTGCTGAATACTTTTGAAGGGCTAACCAGGCACCTGTTCAAATCACTGAAAGGCGTGGAATTCAACGAACCGTTTTTGAGGATGACCTGGGCAGATGCCATGAAATATTACGGTTCAGACAAGCCCGATATGCGTTTCGAAATGAAATTTACGGAACTCAAAGGAGTGGTTTCAGGGCATAATTTCAGCGTTTTTGACGATGCAGAATATGTGGCAGGAATTTGTGCTGCAGGATGTGCCGGCTATACCCGAAAACAAATTGATGAACTGACAGAATTTGTTAAACGTCCGCAAATAGGAGCAAAAGGATTGGTTTATATCCGATACAACGAAGATGGTTCGCTGAAATCTTCGATTGATAAGTTTTATTCCGAAGAGGATTTATCAAAAATTGCATTACTGGCAAACGCTCAAAAAGGTGATTTGATACTCATTATGGCCGGTGATAAGCAGAAAACACAAAAAGCTTTGTGCGAATTGCGTTTAGAAGTAGGTGAGAGGTTGGGTCTTCGCAACAAAGGTAAATTTGCTCCGCTTTGGGTAGTTGATTTTCCACTATTCGAATGGGATGAAGAAGAAAAACGCTATTTTGCTATGCATCACCCGTTTACATCGCCAAAACCCGAAGATATTCATCTGCTGGATACCAATCCCGGAGCTGTACGGGCCAATGCCTACGATATGGTTATCAATGGTGTGGAATTGGGCGGAGGTTCCATTCGTATTCACGATAGCAAACTGCAGGCTAAAATGTTTGAATTACTGGGCTTTACGCCCGAAAAAGCACAGGCACAATTCGGTTTTCTGATGGGTGCGTTTCAGTTTGGAGCTCCTCCTCACGGAGGTCTGGCTTACGGGCTCGATCGTTTTGTATCCATGTTTGCCGGACTGGACAGTATTCGCGACTGCATTGCTTTCCCTAAAAATAATTCAGGCAGAGATGTGATGCTGGATGCTCCAACAGAAATAGATCAAAGTCAGCTGGATGAACTGAATTTAGAAGTGAAGCTGAAAAAATAACAGAATTTTAATATAACTAACAAAAAGCCCTGATAGAATTACTTTCAGGACTTTTTTATTTTAAAACAGTGGGAGAGAGGTTTACCTCATTTTTTGACCGAAAGCAATTCAGTTTCGGAAATGTTATACCTTTGATTTACATACAATTAATATATTTTTCTCATGAAACAAACGGTAATTGCAGCAGTATTTGCAGTTTTGATTTTAAGTTCGTGCAGCGGATATAAATAAACCCGAAAAAGAAGAGGTGAACAATGGTAGATCGTTTTCAGAAATGACTTTCAGCACTCAGATGAGGTTCAATGAGTCCACGTTGACTGTTCAAATAGAGGCTATAGACCTGGAAACGAAAAATATCAAGCCGATAATCCCAGAAACGAAAGTGGAAAGTATTGCAGATATTTCTGTTTGTTGTAGGGAATATTATGTACATTCCGGATTTGGCTGGAAGCCGGTGAATCGTAAAAATAATGGATTGATTTTTGGAGAAATAGGGATATG
>JAGPGR010000213.1 GCA_018055865.1 Paludibacteraceae bacterium
GTGGTCAATTTTGTGTTTTTGTTGAAGGCAAATAACGCAAATAACACAAATCATTATTTAAATCATTCAACTCTTTCCGGTTACAGATTAAAGTTAGAATGTAAATATTTCATTTATTTTGAATTCGCGTTATTTGCGTTCTAAATCATTTAAGAAAAGTTTATTTTTTCTTCATGTACACTTTGAAGTATCCGTTTTCTTCGGCGAAGCCCAGATACTCATGTCCTTGTTTGTTGCACCATTTCGGAATATCCTGTTTTGTTCCTTCGTCAGAGGAGAGGATTTCCATTACATCACCTGCTTTGATGGTACCAAGTGCTTTTTTAGCTTCCAATAGTGGGCCCGGACATGCTGTACCGCGTGCATCAACTGATTTTGCTACTTCTACTGTTTTTAATTCTTCTGCTGTCATAATTGTAAATTTTAAAAGCCCCCAATCCCCCAAAAGGGGATTAAAGACCAAGTTTATAAGTGTTTTTGTTATTGGTAAATAAAAGATACTGCGTCTTAAAGTCCCCCTTCGGGAGATTTAGGGGGCTGTTATATAAACAATTGTATCGAACTTTCGCCTGCATCGGCTACAAATGTGGCAGCTCCTGCATAGCTAAGATGTGGATAATCAATGAATTCTTCCTTCTTGAAGCCCATAAGCCCCATCGACATTTCGCAGATGGTGATTTCAACTCCCAGTTCACCGGCTTGTTTGAACATTTCGCTCAATGAAAGTACGTTTTGTTTTTTCATTAGCATTTTTATCATCATCGGACCCATGCCGCCCATGTTCATGTTCGACAATTTGAGTTTATCCTTACCGTTGGGGAGCATGATACCAAACATTTTGGAGATGAAATCTTTGCCTTTCGGGCTTTTTTTCGGGTCGCGCAAAGCCGAGAGTGACCAGAATGAGAAGAAAAGTTTTACCTGTGTATCCATGGCTGCTGCGGCCAGCGAGATAACCATAGCGGCCAGAATCTTGTCCATATCGCCCGATACGATGGCCATAGAAAGTTGATCCTTTCGGTTATTTTCGAGATAAGTCACTTTATTGGTGAGTTCATCTACTTGCTTTTGAAGCATTTCGAGGGTTACTTGACTTGATTTTTCCATATCTATATTTTTTGATTGAGTTTAATTAAAGAAAATTTTCTGCAAATATAAATACTTGTCGCATTAATATTCACTTATTTAATGTGTAATGGGTTTCATTATTTTGTGATATGTATCACATTTATTATATTTGCAGGGAATAAAAAACAGAAAGAAATGTATGCAAAACGACTGTAAAAGTTGTGTTTTCAACACCAGGGCAACTTCTATGCTTAGTGACATCAGTTTTGAGCAACTATCAGAAAATCATCTGGAGTTACGATTTACTAAAGGTGACACTATTATTAAGCAGGGAATGTTTTCTACAAATGTGGTTTTTCTTCGGCGGGGATTGGCCAAAATTCATTTATCCGGTCCGTATCGTGAGCAAATAGTGCGATTGGTGAAAGCGCCCACTTACCTGGGATTGCCCACTACTTTCGGCGATAAAATAAATCAGTATTCGGTCACAGCCGTCACCGATACCGAGGTGTGTTATATCGATATTCACGTATTTCAAACCATTCTGAATGAAAACAGGGAATTTTCGAACGATATACTGATTGAACTGAGTAAGAACGAACTGGAATCATTCCGCCGTTGTGCCAATCGGACTCAAAAACAAATTCGCGGCAATATGGCCGATGCTTTACTTGAATTTTCGGAAAGTATATTTCAATCAGAAAGTTTTACCCTTCCCATTTCTCAATCGGAATTAGCTAATCTGGTAGATACCAGCCGGGAAAGTGTGAGCCGCGTTCTTACAGAATTTGATAAAGACGGTTTAATAAAAATAAAAGGCAAACAGATCGTAATTTTGAATAAAAAATCGTTGAACCTGATAAGTCAGAATGGTTAAACTCGCCTAAACCTCTTTCTCTAATTCAATTCCGGACTTACCATCCTTATCATAAGTAATAAAACAGGCTGTTCGATTTGCACGGACAGCCTGTTTTAATTCATACATTTAATATTATTACCCGTAATCGCTGATTTGTTTTAATTTTGTCATATCCAGTATATGTATCATTTTTCCTTCCATGTGTATCAGTTTGTCGTTTTTGAATTTCGACAGAATTCGGATTACACTTTCGGGTGTCAATCCTGTAAGCTCCGCCAACTCTTTTCGGGTCAGATTTAATTCAAAGCCTTCTGCTTTGAATATGTTGCAGGAAAGACAAATCAGTGTATCAGCGAGTTTCCCGTAGGATTGTTTCTGGGTATAGGAAAAAAATCGGGTTTGGGTCTGGATTAGATTCTCACAAAGGATATTGATTACCTCGTTGGCGAATGCCGGATTTTGCAAAATGATTTTCTTAAAAATCCCAATATCCATTAACCTGACACTGCAATCCTGATAAGCAGAAGCTGAATACCGGAAAACATTGGAACCATCGAGCAAGGCAGTAAGTCCTAACATGTTTCCGGCCGGCAACACTTTGAGTATCAGCGAACTGGTTTCGTTTTCCATAAATACTTTTACCAAACCGTTACAAATATACATGATGTGCGAAGCCAGTGTTCCCTGTTTACACAGGTTTTCGCCTTTCTTGTAAGTCAGCACTACATGATTTTCTTCGAGCAGCAAAAGTTCCTCATCGGTTAATTTTTCAAAACAATCGGCTATCGCTTTATTCAGGGTACAGCTATTTCGGGTAAGACCGTCCTTCTTAATTGTGTTTAACATGAATGGCAATTTAAAAGTTAAGTTTTCAAAAATGATAGAAGTCAAGATATCATCTTAAAAAAGTGGGATAAAAATAATAATTTGTTTTGAATTGACCAAATTCATCTTACTGAAGAAAGGGAGGATAGATTTGAAAAAAAGGCCTGCTAAACCACAAACTCATTTATAATTTGCCATTACATACTATTGAAATCAATTTACACATCAAAATACGGAATATAAGATTTTCTGATAAAATGATTTTTATCTGTATAAATATTGATTTAAATCATGCTTTTCTCTGTCCAACAAAGTTCGAAATGATGAATTACATCATCTGTTTTTTCATTGAAGAAATAATTATTTAATGAAACTTTGCATCATAACATTTAAACAAAAAATAACATGGAAATCAAAATGACATTAGACTGCAAGGGACTATCGTGTCCGATGCCTATGATGAAAGTAGCAAAAGCAATAAAAGAACTGAAATCGGGCGAAGCGCTGGAGATGTTCGGCACCGATCCGGGTACAAAAACCGACCTGCCCAACTGGTGTACAAAAACCGGAAATGAGTTTGTGGAAATGACAGAACTCGAAGGCGGGGTAACACGTATGGTAGTTAAAAAAGCATAGGAGAACCACGCATGTCTGAATTAAAAGAAAAAAATCCACTGGTACAGCTTTTCGGCACATTTTTCGGGAAGCACTGGCCGGTTTGGGTGGGTGGTATTGTATTGGGTTTGCTCAATATTTTATTGTTTGCCATCAAAAGTCCGTGGGGCGCAAGCGGTGGCATTACCAACTGGGGCGATAATTTTTATGCCCTTTTCGGATTGTTTGATGCCAAAGGAGTAACTGCCATCAACGAAAGCAACTACGGAATGCTGGTATTGCTTATCGTTTTAGGTTCGTTTGCGGGAGCTTTATTTTCGAAAGAATTCGCCCTGCGCGTTCCGCCCAAAGGCGAAATGATCAAGGGTTTTCTGGGTGGAACTTTGATGGCTGTAGGTGCCACGGTGGGAATTGGCTGTTCGATCGGCTCGTTTTTCAGCGGCGTACCGGCACTTTCGGGAGGCGCCATTCTGTTTGCAATCGGAATGTTCGCCGGTGTAATTTTATCGCTCAAATACCTGATTTGGGAAATGGAAAAATTCCCCAAATGGAGTTCCGGAAAAAGTTACAACTTCCTGGCAGCTAAGCCCAACCAGGGCAACTGGCAGATTATTGCCGGAATTATCGTGCTAATCGCTATTATGATTATGAGCTACTCGTATGCCAAAGATAATATGGTCATGTCTTGGTTTATCATTATTGCGGGCTTGATGGGACTTATCTCCCAACGATCCAGATTTTGCATCGTAAAATCATTCCGCGATCCGTTTATGAGCGGCGAATCGGAAGGTGCAGTAGGCGTTATAGCCGGACTGGCTGTGAGTCTGATTGGATTTACGGCTATCAAAGTATTCGGCATAGGTGCTATGGGCGAACTTTCTCTTCGCGCCCGTGAACTTACG
>JAGPGR010000212.1 GCA_018055865.1 Paludibacteraceae bacterium
GGTATATAGGGGGCTACTAAACCAATTCACCACCCATGTACACTTTTCTACACCGCATATCCTCAGCATTTTACAACGAGTATCAGTCGGATATTCGTCATTTCACTTTTGTGTTTCCCAACCGGAGAGCCGGTCTTTTTTTTCAGAAATACCTGTCAGAATTGATTGACAAACCGGTTTTTTCACCCGAAATTATTACCGTAAACGATTGTTTTTTCAATGCCTCTACCCGGCGGGCATCCGACCGCACAGCCGAACTTTTCAGGTTGTACCGCATTTACCGGCAGGTGAGCAAAAGTGAAGAAACGTTTGATGCTTTTGTGTTTTGGGGCGAGATGTTGCTTGCTGACTTCAACGATGTAGACAAGTCCAGGGTGGATGTGGCGCAACTTTTCACCAATGTGAAAGAACTAAAGGAAATAGACATGATGGCGGATTACATTTCCGATGACCAGAAGGCAGCAATCGAACATTTTTGGCAGCATTTTCTCCCCAAAATAGAAAGTAAAACCAAAAAGGAATTTATAGCCATCTGGAAAATTATGTGGCCGCTATACAGCGAGTTTTGCAGCGAGTTGCTAAGTGAAAATCTGGCCACTGAAGGAATGATTTTCAGAGAAGTAGTGGATCGATTGGTCAGTAATGATGAACCGGAATATTTCGCCGAAAGGAAATTTGTTTTTGTTGGATTCAATGCACTGAACAAGAGCGAAAAGATGCTTTTCGAAGAATTGCAAAAGCGGGGAAAGGCTGATTTCTACTGGGATTACGAAGCTGATGAACTTCGGGATCCCGATAACCAGGCATCGTTGTTTTTCAGAGAAAACATACGGAGATTTCCGTCACAATTTTCCATTGGTAGTGAAAAATTGCAGCTGAAAGATAAGTCGTTCGAATTGATAGCTGTCCCCTCATCGGTAGGGCAGACTAAGGAAGTTTACAATCTGCTTTCGGAGCTTTATCCCGACCAATCGTCCGAAAAAGACTGGATCAAAACAGCCGTGGTTCTACCCGATGAAAGTTTGCTGGTACCGTTGCTTCATTCGCTGCCTGTGAATATCCGAAATATAAACGTAACAATGGGATTTCCGCTCAAAGCCGCACCGGTTTCGGGACTTCTGGAGAATATATTTGAGCTTCAGCGCCGCTCTAATTCGCGTGGACAGTTTTATCACATCACCGTTTCCAATATATTGAACCATCAGTATGTCAGTATGTTGTGTAAGAATGAGGCTCAACATATTTTACAGGAAATGATTGATACAAATGCATTCTACGTGGACGAATCAATTTTTGCCGGTAACGACCTGTTGAAAACAATTTTCACGCTGAAAAAATCGCCCGGTGACTTTATGTCGTATCTGATTGGTGTACTCGGCAAACTGAATGTAGCCTGGCAGCGTATATCTGAACATACCGGAAAGTATCGAATGGAGTGTGATTTTCTGTATCAATATTACACGATTCTGAACCGGATGAACGATGTGATGAAAAATGCAGGAGAACTGGAAATGAGCCTCGAAACACTTACAAGGCTTATTCGTCAGCTTGTGAGCGGCATCACCATACCCTTTGAAGGCGAGCCGCTCAACGGACTTCAGGTGATGGGAATGCTCGAAACACGCGGTTTGGACTTCGAAAATCTGATCATCTGCTCGTTCAACGAAGGTGTTTTTCCGAAAAAAAGTACCGCCAACAGTTTTATCCCGAATAATCTCCGTCGCGCATTTGAACTGCCCACTGCAGACTATCACGATGCCATCTCGGCATACAATTTTTACCGACTCATACAGCGCACCCGACGACTCTTTTTTCTGTACGACAGTCGTTCGGAGGGTATGCAGACGGGCGAAGTGAGCCGCTTTGTGCACCAGTTGCGTTATCATTATGGCGTTGATTTCAAGTCAGTTAATATATCGTATGAAGTGAATTTTCCGCCCGAGAGTGTCATCCGGGTAAGCAAAACGGCTGAAATAATGACCAAACTACAGACTTTTCTGGAAGATGGAGTAGGCGGCCGGGCTTTGTCGGCAAGTTCTGTCAATACGTACATCGATTGTCCGTTGCAATTTTACCTCCGCTACGTGGAGCAGATGGAAGAACAGGAAGAAGTGCAGGAAAACGTGGAAGCAGGCATGTTTGGAACTCTTTTGCATGAAGTGATGCAGAAAATCTATGAGCCTTTTGTGGGAAAAATGATTCAAAAACATGAACTGGAAGAATTAGCCAACAATCATGTATTGATTGAAAAAACCATCACCCGGGCATTTGCAACCAGGTTTTTCAAAAGGAAAAAGGATAAAGATGCTGACATAGAATTGGAAGGAAATTACCTGCTCATAGCCCGTGTAATCAAAACATTTGCCGAAAAAATCCTGAAAATAGACACCATTCGTACTCCTTTCAGGTACATTCAGGCAGAGAAAAATACATTGATTCGTTTCCCGATTCAGAATGGCACAATGTATGTTAATCTGAAAGGATACATCGACCGGGTGGACGAGAAAGAAGGCATTACCCGCATTCTGGACTATAAAACCGGAAGTGATAAACTGGATTTCAACTCGCTGGAAGATGTTTTTGCCCAGAATAAAAAGGACCGACCGAAAGCGGTGATGCAGACTTTTCTCTACTGCCTGCTTTATATTTACGATACTGGATCAAATGCCGTGGTACCCGAAGTGCTGAAAGTGCGCGATTTGTTTAAAGGCGATTTTAGTACGCAGTTGAAAGATAAAGACCGCAGCCTGCCGGTGGAAGATTTTGGGGATTACAAAGAAGAATTTACCAAAAAACTGACAGCTGTAATCGACGAAATTTTTGATTCGCAAGTCCCTTTCGATCAATGCACGGAAGTAAAATTATGCCAGTGGTGTGCTTTCAAGGTTATTTGCAGAAGATAGAATCCGTCTGAATCCGGAAATACACGGAAGATTCTGAGAATTGGAAACTTCTGCGGATTGAATGATTATTCGGAGTAAAAATACATACATTTCTAACAGAAAAAGTTATGACACAAAAAACAAAAAAAAGACTTTCTATTCTGGTCACCGTTTTATTCTTAATTTCTGTAGCTCTTGCAGCATTGCCATTTGTATTCAAAGACAAAATAATGGTGATACTCAGGCAGGAACTGAATAAACGGCTGACGGCTGAAGTTGATTTCAGAGATTTGAAAATCAGCTTTTTACGAAGTTTTCCCGACGCTTCGGTTAGCCTCAAAGACCTTTACATAGCCGGAAAAGATGATTTTGAAGGCGATACGCTGTTGATGAGCAGGGATGTGAATATGGTAATAAACCTGAGAAGTCTTTTTGGTAATACCGGCTACGAAGTAAAAAAAATGCAAATATACGACTCGAAAGTACTTGCACGCGTATTGAAAGATGGTCGTGCTAATTGGGATATTTTTCCGGAAGATACGGCAAACGTGGATACAACAGAATCCGGCTTCAATTTCAGACTACAGGATTTCAACATCGGAAGAGCCGATATCGTGTATCTGAGCGATTCGGACAATGTAGCCGCACGAATGAAAAACCTGAATCTGAAACTGAAAGGAGATCTGACAGCAGACAGCACACTGCTCACAACTGCTCTGACAGTAGATACCCTCAATTTCTGGAATGGAGGTGTGCATTATGCCACTAACCTGGTGCTGGATTTCACTGCCGACATACGCGCTAACCTGAAGGAAAACCGGTACGAATTGGCCAACAACAGCATGAGAATCAATGCAATACCACTGTCATTGAACGGCTGGGTACAAATGCCCGACGACGGAATGGAGATGGACTTGAAACTCATTACCGAACAGGTCGATTTCAAATCGCTGCTTTCGCTCATTCCGGCCATTTATTCCAATTCATTTGCCGGCATCAAAGCCGATGGAAAAGTCAGCCTGAACGGTTTTGTCCGTGGAAAATACGCAGGCGAATCGTATCCGGCATTCGACCTGCAGTTGGGAGTAGAAAACGGGAAGTTTCATTATCCCGATTTGCCCAAATCGGTGGATAATATTCAAATAGCCGGACACATTACCAACCCCGGAGGCTCGCTTGACAACACAACAGTGGAACTTTCTAAATTTAACTTCCGGATGGGAGGCAATCCGTTCACTTCGCAGCTTCGCATCGTCAATCCTGTTTCCGACCCCGATTTTAACGTGAAAGCACAGGGAAAAATGAACCTTGCAATGGTTAAAGATGTTTATCCTCTTGAAAAAGGTACCGAGTTGAACGGAATGCTGGATATGGATGTGAATGCAGC
>JAGPGR010000214.1 GCA_018055865.1 Paludibacteraceae bacterium
TGCCAGAAGACTCGTCGGGTTGGCATTGTAGGCATCGATGATGAGTTTATTTTTGTCTGTTTCAGTGAATTGCGAACGGTTGTTTCTCGGCTGGTAATTTTCCAGACCGGCTTTAATCTGATCGTTGCTTACTCCCAGATAATTTCCGATAGCTACTGCAGCCAGCACATTCTCCGCATTGTAAGTGCCGATTAATTGGGTTTTCACATCAAAATCCCCCTCTGACGTGACACATTGCATCCTGAGCAGCGGACTGCACGAAGTGATGGTGCCGGTAGCCTGATTGCCGTTGATTTCACTGTCCGTTTTATAAGCTAAAATACTGTTTGCATCTCTGAAGCCCGATTTTTCAGCCATTTTTTTCAGATATTCGTTTCCGGTATTCAGAAATATTTTTCCGGATTTTTTCAGTATAAAATCATACAGTTCGGCTTTGGTGCTCATCACTCCTTCAAAAGAACCAAAGCCCTCCAGGTGAGCTTTGCCTACGTTGGTAATGATGCCGTAGTCGGGCAGGGCTATTTCAGCGAGCATCCTGATTTCTCCCGGATGGTTTGCGCCCATTTCTATCACCGCGATATCGTGTTCAGGCTTCAGTTGCAGCAGTGTGAGCGGTACTCCGATGTGATTGTTGAAATTTCCCCGGGTAAAATGGGTGTTGAATTTCTCCATCAGTACAGATGCAATCAGTTCTTTTGTAGTCGTTTTGCCATTGGTACCGGTAATGCCGATTATTTTTGTACCCAGTTTTTCCCGGTGAAAACGTGCCAGTTCCTGGAGGCTTTCCAGTACATCGTTCACTACAATAAATCGCTCATCCACAGCATATTGCGGATTGTCAATCACTGCATAAGCGCATCCTTTTTCAAGGGCTCCGGCTGCAAAGGCATTGGCATCAAAGTTATCGCCTTTCAGGGCAAAAAATATTGATTCGGGTGGACAATTTCGGCTGTCGGTGCAAATAAACGGATGTTTCAGAAAGATATCGTAGAGTTTCATTCGGAATTTTTCTGCAAAAATAATCAATCTTGCAGAAATGGACTAAATAATCTGTTTTTATTAAGATTTTATAAAACTAAAAGCTTCAGGACTTTGTTTCATACATATTAAAAACCTTAACTCAAAAATCGGATGGAAACAGAAAAAGATAAAAAGGACAAAGTCATTCAGGTGGTGAAAGAAAAATTTTCCAGACTTCCGCTTGGATTCATTATCGGAGCTGCTATCGGCGGCGGACTTTACCTGTATGCCACCAAATCACGGGGTTCAAAAAGTGTAAACGCCATTACCAATGTAGCCAAACTGGCTGCTCCTTATGTGATTATTGCCATTCTGGATAAGTTGGTGGATAGCTACGAAACAAATCGTAGCCGTGAGATAGAAGAAGCGGAAGTGGAAGTGAAGTGATTTTCCAACATTAGCAGTCAAACAAATCAAAACGCATTGCCATCGTCGGCAATGCGTTTTCTTATTCGCGTAATTCGCATAAATTCGCGTAATTCGTTTTAATTTGCGTAATTAATATATCGATATTTCATCCACAAAGATGTAAGGCTTGCCATTGGCTCCATGCCATGATGGGAATGACTTGAAAGGTTCTACCTGAATTTTCACATATCTTGCCATCAAAGGTTTGAATGTAACGGTGTGTGTAACAATGCCTTTCCAGTGTTCCGGTTTATCACTGTTGTTGGTTTGAATGCCTGCAACCGGTGTGAAATTTTTTCCGTCGTCCGAAACAGACACATCGAAATTCTCAGCATCCAAAATCCAATCGCCGGTAACAATATTTGTTCGAATTCCGGCTTTTGAAATTTCGGTAACTTGCTGCAGGTCAATTACGGCAATGAGATCAGTTCCCTGAAACCCCATCCAACGGCCGGTTTTGTAATTCGCATCGCCTGTCAGACCGTCGTTGAGCAATCCGGCACCGGAGTAGGTGTAGTTCCTGTCGGGGATAGTGAGCAGCGTAATCGGCTTCAGGCTCGACCTCGATAAATTTACTTTTTCAGTAAAAGTACGGCTGTTTTTGCCGTTAGCCCGAATGGCTTTTGCCTTAATCACAGCGTTCTTGTTCAAACTGAATGTTTCGGTATATTTGGCCGAATTAATCGTGGGTTCGGTGTCATCCAGCGTGTAATAAATAGGTGCATTATCCAGTGTTGAAAAATGTACGTCCAGCGTCTCTTTATTCGTATTCGGTTTCAATTCGGCTTTCACGTCATATAAATGCGTGGCATAGTTGTAATCCAGGAAATCATAAAGTCTGAGCAATTGAGGAATTCGTTTGAGGAAATGCGCATAATTCTTTTTGTCGGGCTGAGTCCACTGTACGTCGGCGAGTGCAGCTATACGGGGCATTGCCATGTATTCCACCTGTTGTGTTGTTGGGATATATTCCGTCCAGATATTGGCCTGCGCGCCAAGCACAAATTTCTGCTCGGCAGGAGTAAGTTCTTTCGACATCGGTTCATAGCTGTACACCAGTTCGATAGGCACGTATCCGCCAATGGCATCGGGTTCGTTTTTGGTGTCGGTAGTTTGGTAATAATCAAAATACAGGTAGCTGTTTGGTGTCATGATTACATCGTGACCCATTCGGGCAGCTTCAATGCCGCCGGCTTCTCCACGCCACGACATCACGGTGGCATTCGGGGCAAGAGTACCTTCCAGGATTTCGTCCCAGCCGATAATCCGGCGTCCTTTGTCGTTCAGGAATTTTTCCATTCGCTCCATCACATAACTTTGTAGGTAAAATTCTTTTTTGTGTTTTTTGTCATCTTTCAATCCCAATTCTTTGATTTTTGCCTGACAGTCGGGGCATTTTTCCCAGCGCACTTTCGGACTTTCGTCACCGCCAATGTGAATGTATTTTGACGGGAAAAGTTCGCAAACTTCGGTCAGTACGTCTTCAAGAAAAGTATATGTTTTTTCCCGTCCGGCACAAAGCACATCATCAAAAACGCCCCATGATTTTTCCACTTCATACGGTCCGCCGGTACAACCGAGTTCCGGATACGATGCCAGCGCAGCCAGCATGTGTCCCGGCAGGTCAATTTCAGGAATAATGGTCACATAGCGTTCCTGAGCATATTTTACTATATCACGGATTTCGTCCTGCGTGTAAAATCCGCCGTGTGGTTTTCCATCAAATTTTCCGGTGTTGTGTCCTATCACGGTTTCGCTTCTCCACGCACCGACTTCGGTCAGTCTCGGATATTTTTTTATCTCGATGCGCCAGCCCTGATCTTCGGTCAGGTGCCAGTGAAATTTGTTCATGTTGTGAAGCGCTATCATTTCGATGTATTTTTTTACAAAAGACACCGGAAAAAAGTGGCGTGCTACGTCCAAATGCATGCCGCGATACTCAAAACGTGGTGCATCTGAAATAGTTACAGCAGGATAAATTACGTTTTTTTCGCCTATAGGAGTGGCTTTGCGCAGGGTTTGGATGCCGTAAAACACGCCGGCTTCGCTGGCACCTTTGATGATAATGGACGATTTTTTCACAGTCAGAGTATATGCTTCCGGATTGGCAGATTTTAATCCGGTTTGCAGAATGATTGCATTTGATCTGCCCGATGTAGCTGTTACTAATTTTGCCTCGTTCATCTGTGAGAGGTAATCAGACAGAAATTCGGCGTTTCTCTGCATTTTTACATTCCCTTTCGGATAAACGATTGTTGTTTTTGAATTTGGCGTAAATCCCGCTCCATTTCCGGGTTTGATGGAATTTGGCAATGGAATTACCTGATAATTGGCTTCAGCTGCATTCACTCCCGCAGCACCTGCTATTGTCAGAAAAGCCATAGCAGACAAAATGATTTTTTTCAATACTCTCATGTTGTTGATTTTTTTTTATTAGTTAAAAGATTTTCAAGTGTTTTTTTTACCCGTTCGGCGCTGGTCACCGGGAAAGCGTATTCATCGATTTCGATGTTTTTGCCACCCATGGAAACTGTCGGATTTCTGTATTCCATTGCGCTTGCCACAGGCAATCTGGCAGAGAGATGAAATTCTGAAGCTCCTGTTGCACGTGCAATTTTTGCAATATTGTCTTCCGTAATCCCGCTTCCGGGCATGATGGTGATTCTGTGTCCGGCTTTTTCTGCTAATTCTTTCAGTAAATCAATGCCCTGTTCCGCTTTGGGCTGACCACCCGATGTAAGAATTCTGTCGAAACCAAGTTCGATTATTTTTTCAAGGCTTTCCATCGGATTCCGGCACATGTCAAAAGCGCGGTGAAACGTGAGACTC
>JAGPGR010000016.1 GCA_018055865.1 Paludibacteraceae bacterium
AAAAGTCCTTTTGTTCATTTTCCAGAAATTCAATCCTGGCTTTGGAAGCAGGCATGGCTACCGGATCGAACACACGCACCGTAGCACCTGCCCGCATCAACTTTTCAATAACCACAAAAGCCGGCGCTTCGCGAATATCGTCGGTGTTTGGTTTGAATGCCAATCCCCAGATTGCTACAGTTTTACCGCTCATCACCTTTCCCCAGCGTTTGGTTAGTTTTCTGAAGAGAACTTCTTTCTGGATGTTGTTTACATCTTCTACGGCCCGTAGCAGGCGGAGTTCATAACCGTTTTCCTGTGCTGTACGAATGAGTGCCTGTACATCTTTGGGAAAACAGGAACCGCCGTATCCTGAACCTGCATACAGAAATTTTCCGCCGATACGTACATCAGACCCTATGCCTTTACGAACCAAATTGATATCGGCACCAACAATCTCGCACAGGTTGGCAATGTCGTTCATAAAACTGATACGGGTAGCCAGCATGGAATTGGCTGCATATTTGGTCATTTCGGCTGAAGGAATATCCATGAAAATTACCCTGAAATTGTTGAGCAGAAACGGGCGGTACAATTTTGTGAGGAGCTCTTTGGCTCTTTCGCTTTCGGTGCCTACCACCACGCGGTCGGGGCTCATGAAGTCGTTGATGGCATCGCCTTCTTTCAGAAATTCGGGATTGGAAGCTACATCAAAGGGGATTTTTACGCCCCGTTTATCCTGTTGCGAAAGTATGGTTTGCTTCACCAGTCTGGCGGTGCCCACCGGAACCGTACTTTTGGTAACCAGCAGCACGTAGTTGTTCATTTTTTGCCCCACTTCGGCAGCTACCTGAAGTACGTATTTCAGGTCAGCACTGCCGTCTTCGTTGGGTGGAGTGCCCACAGCGCTGAAAATAACCTGTACTTCGTCCAGAATATCCTCCAGCCGGGTAGTAAAATGCAACCTTTCGGCTTTCATGTTTCGCTGCACCATATCTTCCAGTCCGGGTTCGTAAATGGGAATAATGCCTTTCAGGAGATTATCGATTTTTTGTTTATTGACATCCACGCAGGTAACATCTACGCCCATTTCGGCAAAACAGGCTCCTGAAACCAGCCCGACATAGCCGGTACCAATAATAGCTATTTTCATTATTTAATTAATAATCAGATGGTTAATTTGGTAAGCGTACTTACCGGTTTACTTCATACAAATATCGGTATTTTTTTTCGATAAAAGTAAAAAACCGTTTTCATTTTATTGAAAACGGTTTAGAATTCGCCGGAATTTCTTTTTTCAGCTTTGGCGTGATTCGATGTACTTCAGAATGATTTCGGTAGCATTATCGAATCCGATTTTACCTGTATCAATTGTCAGGTCGAAATTTCGCACGTCTGCCCAGTCTTTTTTGGTGAATTTCTGTATGTAAAGGGCCCGTTGTTTGTCGCCGGAAGCAATTTGAGTCAGTGCTTCCAGTTCGCTGATTTTTCGCACTTCCATCAGTCTTCGTGCACGTGATTCGATGCTTCCGTGAAGATAGATGCTCACCACATTGGGGCGATCACGTAAAACATGGAATCCGCCGCGTCCGATGATTACTGCGGAATGTTCGCGGGCAATTTGTTGCATCACTTCCGATTCTGTTTCGAAAATTTTGGAAGTAGTGGGGATGTAATTTCCAACGGCTTCGTTGTAAAATTCATTTAAACTCGTTTTTTCCCAGAAATTTTGCCAGAATGAAGTGATTTTCTCTTCGTGCGGTACAACATCTTCGACGAAAACCGAGAGTTTCTCGGCGGTACGTGTAATGATTTCATGATCAGCGTAATACATGTTCAGTTTTTCCGCCAGTTTGCGGCCGATATAGGCCCCGCCACTGCCTAATTCGCGACTGATGGTGATAACTAAAGGTGTTGTTTGTGTCATTTTTACCTCCTTTTTTATGTTTGGATAATTAGATTAATCGGTTTGAGTATGTTCCGGCTTTTTAGTTCTGTTGCGTGTATCCGAAAAGCCTGAATTTTGTATGGACTTAGATACGAAATAAACAATCAATAAGAAATATTATTGAAGATATTTTTTGTAGAAGAGGGTAGCTGCTTGACAGTCAGCCTGGTGCACGGAACTTCAAAAAGAGAGAGCAGTTCAGTAGGATTCTGCTCTGTAAGAACAGCATAAAGATAGAAAGTTATTTTTTGTTTGACAATGTTTTACTGAATAACTTCTTCATCTCATTAAGAAAACAAAAAACCGTTCTCTTTTGTTGGAAAACGGTTTCATTTTTTTTAAAAAAATATAAATTTGCTACCCCGATTATCAGTCGGTTATTCAATAAATCAGTCTAAAGCCTTAAAACTCATGTCTAAACTTTTCACTGAGTGTGTGAGTGCTCCGACCGAAATATAATCAACGCCGCATTCGGCATATTGTCGCAGATTGGTAAGGGTAATGCCTCCGGACGATTCGGTTTCGTACTTATTGCCGATGATCTCAACGGCTTTTCGGGTATCTGCAACACTGAAATTGTCGAGCATTATGCGGTCAATTCCGCCAAAGTCAAGCACTTGTTGCAATTCGTCGAAATTGCGCACTTCTATTTCTATTTTCAGGTTCTTGCCTTTTTCCTTCAGGTATTTTTGAGCGCCTGATATAGCCTGCGTTATGCCACCGGCAAAATCTACGTGGTTGTCTTTCAGTAGTATCATGTCAAAAAGCCCGATGCGGTGATTTTCGCCTCCGCCCATTTTTACAGCATATTTTTCGAGCATACGGAGTCCGGGAGTAGTTTTGCGCGTGTCGAGCACTTTGGTGTTGGTGCCTTCCAGTTCTTTCATATACTCGCGCGTGCGGGTAGCCACTCCGCTCAGTCGCTGCATGATGTTGAGCATCAACCTCTCAGTCTGGAGCAGCGATTGGATTTTTCCTTCCACCACAAAGGCTATATCGCCGTATGCTACAGAAGCACCATCCTGAATGTAAACAGTCATTTTCAACTCCGGGTCAAAAGCGCGAAATATCTCGCGGGCTACTTCTACACCGCACAGCACGCCTTCTTCCTTGATTATTAACTGTGATTTTCCGACAGCATTGGCCGGTATGCTCGACAGGGTGGTATGATCACCATCACCGATGTCCTCGGCAAACCATGCCGGGATCATGCTGATAAAGTCTTTGTTCATTCAGATTCTATTCGTAATTGTTGAATTAATTGTTTTCCGTTTGTTTTTCGGGTGAGCACATATACCCGGTAGTTACCGGCAGTAGTTTTGAGTGTTCCTATGATGAAACTTGCAGCTTCTTTGTTGCCGTTGTGGAGCAACTGAAACCCGTTCACTTTGTTTTTTCTGAAAAAATCGGTAATAATTCCTACAGCCTGCTGCTTGCTGTACACATCATTTTTATTGCTCATCACCAGTTCCACGTTATCGTTGAGATAATTCGTAAGTTTAGCTACATCAGCCGAGTTGAGAGCCGTTACGATTTCATTCGGAAATCCTGTGGTTTGAGCCGCAGAAGTCAGTTCGAAAGCCGTGAATAAAGCAATAAAAGTTAATAATTTAATAGTTTTCATATAAAGTTTTGGTTTTTATCGGACAAAACAGATGTTTTTCTCTAAAATTTTGCAATATTTGCATGATGATAAGAACCAACATTGCAAAGTTATAAAATTTTTGTTTAAGAATTTTTCTGCATCGGATATTTAATACTTTTTATTGTCTGCAAAAAACAGACCAAAAAACTCAAAAGCTGTTTCAGTGAAAATTAAATTGATTTTGGTAGGTAAAACCACGGACGGAAAACTGGCTGCGTTGATTGAAGAATATACCAATCGGTTGAGATTTTATATTCCATTTGAGCAAATTATACTTCCGGAGCTTAAAAATGCCAAAAATCTGCCTTTAGATCAGCAGAAGGAGAAAGAAGGGAATGCCATTTTAGCCAGGTTGGACAATTCGGATGAGGTAATTCTGCTCGACGAGAAAGGAAAGCAGTTTTCTTCGGTGGACTTTGCTGCTTTTATTTCACGGAAAATGATTTTTTCAAATAAAAGTATGGTTTTTGTAGTCGGTGGTCCATACGGATTTTCGCCGGGAGTTTATCAGCGGGCCGATTCATTGTTGTCACTTTCAAAAATGACTTTTTCGCATCAAATGATCCGTTTGCTTTTTGCCGAGCAGCTCTATCGGGCCATGAGTATAATAAAGGGTGAACCCTATCATCATGAATAAAGTAAAAGTTATTTATAAGAGAATGTATTTGTCTCACAGGGTTTTAATTCTTGTGATGCTTTTGATGGTTGTCTGTGGATTTGTTTTTCAGACCATTTACCGGAATTCTCCCCGGCATGCCATACCAGTTCAGAATTTTACTTACGATCTCCATCAAAGAGAAATGAAGGCAGATGTAAAGATTAAAGAAATAGAACGCTTGCTCCTTAAGGATTCGGTAGACTTGCTCCCCTACATTTCATTCGAGAAATTGCCTTCTGTTTACCTGGTTTACAAAAACGATGAGTTGATTTTTTGGTCGGACAATCAGACCGAGCCGCAGAATCTGAATAATGAGAAATGGCAATACACGCTGCTTTCAAATGTTCATGCCATAACCCGCTCGCAACGTACGGGCGACTACAATATTGTTGTGTACATTCCGGTGAAGTACAACTATCCTTACGAGAATGAGGAATTGAAAAATATTTTTTCTGAAGGAATAAGGCTAAGCAAAGACATTGCTGTTGTGCCCGATAGTCCTGCAAGTCCCAATGCAGTATTCAGTCATGAATCTGAGTATCTCTTTACGCTTGAAATGCCCGAAAAACCTGTTTATAATGAAGGTTGGGCTATTACGGCTATGATTATGTTTCTGATTGCTTTTCTTATTCTTTTTTATCTTTTCGCTCGTTTTCCTCTGCTCATCGGTCGTAAATCACTTTCCTGGAAGGGTTACTTTCTTGTCAGCGCGATTATGGCTGCGTTTGTGTTTATTTGCCTGAAGTTCAATTTCCCGACTGCGTTTTTTCTGAACAAGATTTTCACACCGTTTCATTATGCTTCGAATACATTTTTAAGAACACTGACTCATTTAAGTTTTCTTTCGTTGTTTCTTTTTGCACTGGTGTATCTTCTCACCTGGTTTGTCAAGGACGAGTTGGAAGCACATAAGTTTTTAAAACCGAAGCAAATACTGTTGCTGATTATTCCGGGCGTGTTTTTTGTTCTGATTTTTATTTTTCTTACAGGAGTTGTTTTCAATTCATCCACAGATGTCAATATCCTGAAACTGGAAGATTTTTCGCTTGTGTCTGTCTGGAACCATTTACTCTTTTTACTGTGGGGTATCAGTTTCATGTTCCTGCATTTGAAAACTCACCGGATTTTGCTTCGTACCACCGATCTAATTAACACAGCCGAACTGGATATCATTGTTTCAATTTTCATTTTTGCGGCAGGATACCTGATGTTTGAAACATATATTGCGTTTTTTATGGCTGCATATGTTGTCTTATCAGTTGTGTTGTATCTGCCGCACGTTTTCCCAAAACTAATGGGCACTAACTCGTTCATGGTTTTTTGGTTGATTTTTTTTACTTTTTTTATCACCTGGTCTGCCGTACAGATGAATCAGGACAAGAAATTTGCCAAGTACCGCACACTGACAGAAAATCATTATCTGAACGAAGGTACCGACGAAGACCGCCTCGCCATAGCTCTGCTGGATGATTTGAACAAAAACATAATGAATGACAGCAGAATAAGGCATTTGGTACTATTCTCCGATTCATTAAGCATAGCTAATGAGTATCTGAATACTAAATACCTGCGTGGATTCTGGAATAAATATGAAATGCGACTTTTTACGGTAATTCCTGATTCGGAACTCGACAAACAATATACGGATGAAATTTCAAATTCGGGCAGAAAAGTAAGAAATACTCACTTTTACTCCATGGGAAACCCCGATTCTGATATGTCTTTTCTGGGAGCTTTTTCGGTAGTAAGCAATAACAAGGTCAACACTAACTTTTATATGGAATTTTACCCCAAAAAGTATTTTAAAAGTTATAGTTTCCCCAATTTGCTGCTGGATGATCCTCCGGGCATTCAGGCTCAGTTCAACCTCTCCACAGCTCGTTATACTTTCCGGGAACTTGTCAGCTCGGCAGGTAATTATCGCTATCCGACAGATGCAGGGTGGATAGAAAAACGGAAAGAAAATTATTTCTCACAGATTTATGCCGGCTACAAACATTACATCTATGTGCCGAATGTCTATAATTATTTTGTGCTTTCAGAAGAAAATACAGGTGCGGTCAAATTTATTATTTACTTTTTCTACACATTTTTGCTTTATATTTTTATCTCTTTTTTCACACTGTGGATTTACAAAATCCTGCATCGTCAGACAAGGGTTAATTTTACTTTTTCATCCAAATTCCTGTATTCATTTACCGTATTGCTGGGGATGAGTTTCTTGTCAATATTCTATGTATCGGTAAATTATATGCAGCAGAAATACGTTGATGAACAAAAACAAAAACTGGAAGAAACCAAAAACTACATTCAGAGCGCACTGCAGGAGAAGTATTCTTGGCGCGAGTCACTGGACTCAACGATGACTAACGATCTGAATTTTGACCTGCAGGACTTGTCATATACCTATCAGACCGATATTCATGTATACGACAATAAAGGCAGATTGATAGCGAGTTCGCAGATGCCGCTCTTTTCCAGGGGACTTATAAGCCGCCAGATTTCGCCCTTGCCCTATTTCTCCAATGTGCAGAACATGAACCAGTATGAAACCATCGGCAAACTGGAATACCTGATAGCCTATACTGACTTCTACAATATTGATTACCTGCCATTGGGTTATATTGCGGTTCCGCAGTTTTTCAGCAACGACAGGGTAAAGGCCGACCTTGAAAGTTTTCTTTCGGTAATTATTAATATCTACCTGATTATCATTATTTTGTTTATTGCTTTAAGCTTGTTTATCGGCAGGCAGTTGTCTTCGCCTCTTTTGATGCTTCAGGAAAGCCTCAAACAAATAAAACTGGGGCAAAGAATGCAAAAAATTGATTACAAGCCCAGGGATGAAATAGGTCAGTTGGTAGAACAATACAATAGAACGGTAGAAGAACTGGAGAAAAGTGCCCAATTACTGGCACGCTCCGAGCGTGAATCGGCCTGGAAGACCATGGCACGCCAGGTAGCTCACGAAATAAACAATCCGCTCACGCCCATGAAACTGACTATACAGCAATTGCAGCGGAGAAAAGCAATGAATGATAAGGATTTTGATGATTATTTTGAAAAATCATCTTCCATGCTGATTGAGCAAATTGAAAATTTATCGAAAATAGCCGGTACTTTCTCCAGCTTTGCCAAGTTACCCGAAGCAAAATTTTCCAAAGTGGATGCCGCGAAAAAGTTAAGTTCGGTAGTGAGGCTTTTTTCGAACAGCAACGAAAAGATGAAAATAACCTATGAAGGTCCTGAAGAAAATATTTTTATCCGGGCTGATCACGAACAAATGATTCAGGTTTTCAATAATTTACTGAAAAATGCTGTTCAGTCCATACCGGCTTCGCGGAAAGGTATCATCCGGGTTAGCCTGGAGTCGACTGATAAGTGGATCTACATTTATGTGAAAGACAATGGCAAGGGAATAGCCGACGAGATAAAGGATAAATTGTTTACTCCTAATTTTACCACAAAATCTACCGGAATGGGTCTTGGATTGTCTATCACGCAGAATATCATCATGATGTTTGGAGGCGGAATAACTTTCGAAACCAGTGTGAATGAAGGAACTACATTCAAAGTTGCACTGCCGCGAATTAATTAGCAGTTAACAGTTATTTTGTCATTTTTACGGCTGCCCAGTTGTTTTTTTGATTGAAGTAATCCATCTTCAATCCATGCTTTACAGCCCCGGATTCAATTATTGAAACATCTTCCGTGTAAAATCCGCTCATATAAAGACAGCCTCCTTCCGAAAGGCAATGGGAGTATGCTGCCATATCATTCAGTAATATATTGCGGTTGATATTGGCAATAATGACATCGAAATGCATTCCGCGGAGCAGTGACGCATCTCCCAGAAGTACCTGAATATTGTTCACACCATTCAGTGCGATATTTTCGAGTGAATTTTCTACGCACCAGTCGTCAATATCAATGGCAGTAATGGCAGAAGCTCCTTTCATTGAAGCCAGAATGGCCAGTACCGATGTTCCGCAGCCCATGTCCAGAACTGTTTTCCCCGAAAGATCCATTTTCAGAATTTCTGAAACCATGAGCGAAGTGGTTTCATGATGACCTGTGCCGAAAGCCATTTTCGGATCAATAATGATGTCGTATTCAAGCTTTGGTATGTCCCGGTGAAATGAGCTGTGAATAATACATCGGTTGTCAATGATTATTGGTTTGAAGAAATGCTTTTCCCATTCTTCATTCCAGTTTTTGTCTTGCAGTATTTCCTTCTCGTACCGGATTTCAACCTGGAAAGGAAAATCAGAAATCTTTTCGTTCGTTGCAGCTTCATCAAAGTCTTTTAGTGGAATGTAGGCATCAAGCCCTGAAGTAGTTGTAACGAAACTTTCAAAGCCAATCTCACCCAGAAAATCGGCTAAAACGTCGGCAACATAATCCTCTTTGCTGTCAAAACTGAAATGTAGTACTAAATATCTCATTGTTCTTCAATTTTTAGGGGGCAAAATTACGAAAAAATTCGTAATTTTACAGTCCGAATAGTGGCTGTATCAGTCATTTGTTAAAGTTTTTACTTGCTCTAAAAATGGCATAGTTGTTGATATATTTTACATGTATTATGTTTTAATCATCATTTAATCTTTTACGCAAAATGAAACGCTTTTTTATTTTAACTAATTTATTCATTTTTGGTTTGTCGCTGGGTTTTGCTCAGACAGGCAAAATCATTGACGACATATACGTTACGCCAAATGATGCTCAAATGGTACAGGAGGTGAAAGCGGCAATAAAAACCAAAACGAAAAATACTGAAACTCCGCAATCCACCATTTACAGAAATGGTGCCAGGGAGATTGTGTTCATTGACCGCAACGGAAACAGAACAACAGCTGTATCCGATACTGTGTATGTCGTTGATGGAGAAGTAATAGCCGATTCTATTGTGTATGACAATAACTCGGAGGAAGAAGGCTACTATATCAATGGATTTACCGGCTCAAAATCAGATCTGGAATATGCCGAAAGAATCCGCCGGTTTCATAATCCAAAATACACCATAACCATTGCCGACCCTGGATATAACGACATTTATTTTCTGGACGATAATTACTGGAACGTTTATGTAGATGGCATGTATGCCACTATTACTCCCACCTGGACCAATCCCTACTGGTTTAATTATCAGTATTCGCCCTACAGCTACAACAGCTGGGGCTGGAGAAGCAGTTTGTATTCACCGTTTGGATGGGGAAGCTACTACGGCTGGGGCGGCTATTACGATCCGTGGTACTCTGGTTACTATGGCTGGGGCGGATTTTATGATCCGTGGTATTCCGGCTATTATGGCTGGGGCTATCCGTATTATGGCGGCTGGGGAGGTTACTACGGTGGTTGGGGATTTCCTTACTACGGTGGTTACTTTGGCAGCGGCTGGTATGATACTACCAATCAGACAAGCAGAAGAAATTACGCCGGTGGAAGATCTGTATTTGATTCCGGTACTACATCCAGAAGAAATTCTGTGATCAATTCGGCAGCAGGTTCAAGCAGAAGCGGATATACATCCGTGAGTCGTGATCCCTCTGTAGCAGGAAGTCAGCGCACTTCAGCAGTTACTTCAAGAGGTACCCGGTCGTCCTACTCACCGGATGTGGATACACGTATGAGAACCGGTTCGGTAAGATCTGCCCAGGACTGGAACAACGTACGCAGCAACAGCTCCCGAACTTATTCTACACCTGCAGCCGGCGAAAGATCGTCTTCGGTTATCAACCGTACAAATCCAGCAACCAGAAGCAGTTCTGTAAATCAGGGTTCAGGTCGTACATACGATTCGCGCAGCTCTTCAGCCACTACACCTTCACGCTCTTACGATAGCAGCTCGAGAAGCACTACTCCTGCTTACACACCAGCTCGTTCTTACGATTCAGGCAGCTCCAGAAGCAGCGGTTCCATTTCAAGCGGAAGCAGTTCATCCGGTAGCAGCAGTGGCGGTAGCCGTTCATCTGGAGGCGGAGGAAGAAGATAATACTTAAACTGATTCCATTCATTTATACATTTTATCATTTTTTACAATCACAATTTTTTCTCATATACATTTTAATTATTAATTCACAAAAACAATGAAAAAAAACATAGTTGCTGTTCTGTTTTTAAGTGTTAGTCTGTTGGCATCTGCTCAGACAGAATATGATGCATTGAGACTTTCGCAGACCGATATAAACGGAACAGCCCGATATATGAGCCTTGGGGGTGCCATGGGAGCTTTGGGCGGCGATGCTTCAGCTATTAAAGACAATCCGGCCGGACTTGGCGTGTACAGAGGTTCTGAAATATCAGGAACATTAAACCTGGCATTAAGCAACACTCAGCCCATAGAATGGTACAGTGGAAAAACCACACAGGATGGAAGTTCAAAATTGACATTCAACAATGTATCGTACGTGATGACAATGCCTGTAAAAGAAGGCAGAAGTCTGGTAGGTTCCAATTTTTCATTTTCCTATCAAAAAATCAACGATTATAATAAGTCCTTCAGGATAAACGGCAATAACTCTCAGCGGTCATTCACCGATTATTTAGCCGCTTTTTCAAGTCCGAATCCGCCTATAGTAGGTGATGTGTCTTATGACAATTATGATATGCCATGGCTTACCGTTTTAGGATTTGATGGATACCTCATTGATATTGACGGACAGAATTTCACGTCAGTACTTGGTCAGGGCGAGCAGGTGACTCCTTCTTATCTCATGAATCAGTTCGGTTCGTTGAGTGAGTTCTCATTCGGCTGGGGTGGAAATTACAACGACAATCTTTTCATCGGGGCAAGTTTGAATGTTCGCAACCTGGATTATTCACTTTCATCCACCCTGAGCGAGAACTTTGGAGAAGGCGGAGGTTTTGATCTGGTGAATAAACTTTCACAAAGCGGTGTAGGTGTCAATGCAAAATTAGGTGCCATTTATCTTCCTTCTAATTATCTGAGACTGGGTGTGTCGGTGCATTCTCCTTCAATAACCTACATTTCAGAAGAAAGTTATGCCGATATGTATTCGGATTTAATTCCGGAGGAAGATCAATACCCGGCCGAAACACCGGTTAATGCTCAGTCGTTTAACCTCTGGAGTCCCATGCAGTTACAGGCAAGTGTAGCTTACCTGTTCGGAAAATCGGGGTTGATTTCTGCAGAATATAATTTTGTGAATTACCGGGGTGCCCGATTCCAGACAACCACCAACAGTGTGCAGAATTTCGGAGATATCAACTTGGCTATGAAAGATGTGCTGAACAATGTACACGTATTCAAAGTTGGTGCCGAAGTAAAAGCTACTCCAAACTTGTCTTTGCGTGCCGGATATGCTATGATGACACCTGCGGTCAATCAGGATTATGAATTCGGCAAATTGCTGGTACGTAACTCTGTGAATACAAATACAGAGTATTTTGATCAAAAATACAATACAAGCTTTCTTACCTTTGGGCTTGGATACCGGGAAGCTACCTGGTTTATCGATTTGGCTTATGCACTGAGAAATCAGATGGAAGATTTTTATCCCTATCAGGACATAGCTTTGATGCCGGCATTAATTGATAATAAAACTCACAACATTGCCTTAACGCTGGGATTGCGAATGTAATACATCTAAATAATACTAAGAAAAAACCAGGTCACAGGATCTGGTTTTTTTGTGTGTTTACCCGAAAAGAAGTACCTTTGCCGTCTTTTAATTTGGTTAACGAGGCTGGCTCAGAAATAAGAATAACCTGCCAGGGCAGGCAAGCACAAATTAAACCAATGAATGTAAACTTATAGATATTAAAAATCATTGTATGTCAGCTGTATACGATATGAAGAATAATGAAATTTGCGTTCAAAAATCTCTTTTTGTTTAATCTTATTAATCTCACCACTATTTATATTAAAACGATGTCATTACAAACAGAAATACTCCGTCGCAGAACATTCGCCATCATCAGTCACCCGGATGCCGGTAAAACAACTTTAACAGAAAAATTACTGCTTTTCGGAGGTGCCATACACATAGCCGGAGCTGTAAAGTCCAATAAAATCCGAAAAACAGCTACATCGGACTGGATGGAGATAGAGAAGCAGCGCGGAATATCCGTTGCTACTTCGGTAATGGGATTTGAATACAAAGATTACAAAATAAATATACTCGATACGCCCGGTCACCAGGATTTTGCTGAAGATACGTATCGTACGCTTACGGCTGTAGATAGTGTAATTATAGTGGTCGATGGCGCCAAAGGGGTGGAAACCCAAACGCGCAAACTGATGAATGTATGCCGCATGCGCAATACACCCATCATTATTTTTGTGAATAAAATGGACCGGGAAGGCCGTGATCCTTTTGATTTGATGGATGAACTGGAAGCGGAGCTTGGTATCAATGTACGGCCGTTGAGTTGGCCTATCAGCATGGGAATAACCTTCAAGGGGGTATATAATTTTTACGAAAAGAATATGCAACTGTACACGCCGAACAAGCAATCCATCAGCCAATCGGTGGAAATTGAGGTGAACAGCACTGATTTGGACAAAAAAGTGGGTGAGAAGGATGCAGCCAAACTGCGTGAAGACATGGAACTGATAAACGGTGTATATTCGGATTTTGACAAGGATTTGTATTTGAAAGGAAATCTGGCACCGATATTTTTTGGCAGTGCATTGAATAATTTCGGAGTGAAAGAATTGCTGGACTGTTTTGTGGAGATAGCTCCCTCGCCCAGACCTGTACAGACCATTGAGCGGGTCGTTTCCCCCAACGAAGAAGCTTTCAGCGGTTTTATCTTCAAGATACACGCCAACATGGATCCTAATCACCGGAGCTGTATCGCTTTTGTAAAGATTTGTTCCGGAAAATTTGAAAGAAATGTAAACTACAAGCACGTCCGCAACGGGAAAATGATGCGTTTCTCCAGCCCAACAGCTTTTATGGCCCAAAAAAAGGAAACGGTGGACGAAGCATTCGCCGGTGACATAGTCGGACTGCCCGATACCGGAAATTTCAAAATAGGAGATACATTGACTTCAGGCGAGGAGTTACATTTCAAAGGAATTCCGAGTTTCTCTCCCGAAATGTTCATGTATCTGGAAAATGCCGACCCGATGAAATCCAAACAGTTGGACAAAGGCATTAATCAGTTGATGGACGAAGGAGTTGCTCAACTATTTGTCAATCAATATAATAACAGAAAAATAGTTGGAACCGTAGGTCAGCTTCAGTTTGAGGTAATTCAGTATCGGTTACTGCACGAGTACGGTGCTCAGTGCCGTTGGGAGCCTATTTCGCTTTTCAAAGCTTGCTGGATTGAAAGCGACAATGCTGTGGAACTGGATAATTTCAAAAAACGAAAAATGCAATATATGGCCAAAGACAAAGAGGGAAGAGATGTATTTATGGCCGATTCCAACTATGTACTGCAAATGGCTCAGAACGATTTCAAAAATATAAAATTTCATTTTACATCCGAATTTTAACACCCAATCTCCAGTTTCTCATCTATGAAAAAAATAATAGTAAGTGCCGTTTTGTTACTTATCAGTAGTGTTTTTTTTGCTCAGGAAAAACGTGATAAACTCATTCCGGTCGATTTGTTATTCGGCCATAAGCGGGTAAATTTATCATTTTCGATGAATAAAACGATTGACGGAAATTTCAGATTTATGAATTCCACCTCTGCTGCTGCCTATTACGATTATAAGCAGGGCAAAACCGAAATGGTCTCCACGAGTTCGCTGGTGTATCAGTTTCACAAGAATGTAGGTGTTTCAGGTGGAATGCAGTATCATTTTGCCAAGGGATTTATTCCGAATGTTGCCGTTCATTTTTCGCATGCAAATCCTACCTGGCTGCTATCACTTACACCTTACTACAACTTTATGCCCTGGAACAGCATGGAGGCAGCTGGATTAGTGGAATTCAAGCCTGTTTTAAGTGAAAATTTACGACTTTTCACACGTATTCAGGGTTTTTACTCTCACGATCTGGAGA
>JAGPGR010000017.1 GCA_018055865.1 Paludibacteraceae bacterium
CGTGTGTTTTTATTATCCGACAAAAAAATGTAATTTTGCAAACGATTTTTGGTCCTGTAGTTCAATGGATAGAACGGAAGTTTCCTAAACTTTAAATTCGGGTTCGATTCCCGGCGGGACTACTAAACCAAACGTATCTGCTTTATTATTAGTTGTTTAATACTTTTGGCTTTATCGATTTGCACCACATTTGCACAACACGCAAGATATTTTCCCATATCATTTTTTGTAACCGGGTTCATCATTCAACGAGTCAAAAAAACCGCCAATTAAGATAGCTATTACATCAGCATCGTCTTCAACTCGTTGTCCAGAAACCTGATAGAATATTTCTTTAATTTTTTGTAAGGCATCAAATAGCTCCAAAGGAACTTCGATAGTGGTTTTTTCCATGTGATTATGATTTAAGGATTATATAATATTAACAGCAAGTAAACAGTTTTTATTGATCTATTTATAACCGGTCATTTCCCATCACACTTATCTTCAGCTATTCAGATACTCCAGAGCTAGTTTTGCGGTTTCGGCTGTAAGCCCGAATTCCGGATCGGTCTGAACGAAAACTTGATCAGGGAGCATATCAAAATCATCATCGAGTATACAATACGAAATGCAATTAGTACATAAAACAAAAACCGACGGATTATAATTTTTGTCGGTTAGAAGTATTTTTATATTATCCTTCCATCTTTCATTTCTATAGTCCGGTCACAAATTTTGGCTAGTTCACGGTCGTGAGTAACGATTACTTCGGTCAGACCAAATTTATCCCTCAGGTCAAACAGCAATTTGTGTAATTCTTCTTTGTTCTGGGTATCCAGACTTCCGGAAGGCTCGTCTGCAAGTATCAGCGAAGGATTGTTTATCAGTGCACGTGCTACGGCTATCCGCTGCTTTTCTCCACCCGAAAGTTCAGAAGGCTTATGCTCCAGCCTATCGGTCAACTGCAGATAATCCAGCAATTCTTTTGCTCGTTGATTTGCCTTTTTGAAATCGGTACCTCCGATAAGGGCAGGAATAATAACATTTTCAAGGGCAGTAAATTCAGGAAGTAACTGATGAAACTGGAAGATAAAACCGATATGTTTGTTTCTGAAACCAGACATTTGATCTGAACTGAGTTTGCTGACATCCATGCCGTCAACCAGTACGCTGCCCGAATCAGGTTTATCCAGTGTGCCTAATATTTGTAGCAAAGTGGTTTTTCCGGCTCCGCTCGGACCCACTATTGATACTATTTCGCCCCGGCTTACAGCCAAATCCACCCCTTTGAGCACTTCCAGTTCACCGAAACTTTTGTGTATGTTTTTTGCATTTATCATTTAATGTACTTCGTTTATTTATTGCAAAGTTAGCCGTTTCTGGTAATTATCATGCAAAATCAGAAAGAAAAAATTGTAACTTTGCAACTTAATAACGATAAAAGAATTTACCCGTGATTCATGACAAAGAACTAGGACTGATAACATTCAAGCAAAGTCTCAGGGCAAAACGAATGAGCGTTCGGATATTGAGCAATTCGCTGCAAGTAAGCTTACCAAGGGGTTACAAAGAAAAAGACGGGTTGAAATTTATTGATGAAATCCGCGAGAAATTATTACAACGACAAAAAAACGTAAGCGAAAATTCAATAATACTTACCGAAGGAAAAACGCTGACAACATTAACTTTTGATGTTCATATACAAAAATCCACAAGAAATACCATTTTTGCCTCGTTGAAATCGGGCATTTTAAACATTGAATATCCTCAGGAATTGAAACTGGAAGCGAGTCAGACTCAAACATATTGCTGGAAAGCTATCAGTTATTTTCTGCGCAAGGAGGCCAAAATAACTCTTCCAAAACGAACTCAGATTTTAGCCGAGCATCATGGATTTTCATTTACAGACGTAAAAATCCAGTCGTCGAAAACCCGCTGGGGAAGTTGCAACCGGAAAAAGAATATCAATCTTTCATTCTATCTGATGCTTTTGCCTGAATACCTCGCGGATTATGTTATTTTACACGAACTTTGTCATACCCGCGAAATGAACCACAGCTCCCGATTCTGGGAATGGTTGGACCATGTAACCGACGGAAAAGCCAAAACGTTGAGAAATGAGTTGAAAAAATACAATATCCCTAAATTTGGTTAATTCGTCATTTCGTTCATTCGTTGGATAGAGTAGTCCAAATTATTAATTATCAGTCAGTAAATTCGTAATAAATCGAAATAATTTGTGAAAATTCGCAATCTAAAATCCTACATGATGCCTATCGCCATGCTGCTGGGTGTTGGACTATACCCGCTCTTCAGCAAACTGGCATTTATCACTCCCTGGTTGATATTCATCATGCTTTTTATTACCTATACCAAACTTGATTTTAAGAAAATCAGGCTTGTAAAGATGCATCTCTGGCTCATTTTGTTTCAAATAATCGGAAGTATTGCAGTTTATCTGCTGTTACACCCTGTGAATGAAATACTGGCACAGGGAATCATGATTTGCATTCTTGTTCCTACGGCCACATCAGCTCCGGTAATCACCCACATGCTCAAAGGAAATGTAGAGAATCTGACCGCTTATATGCTCTTGAGCAATCTGGTGATGATAATCCTGGCGCCGTTGTTGTTTTCATATGCGAATAGCAGGCAAAATATCAATTTTCTTTCCTCATTCTTAACCATTTCTGAACATATTGTATTACTTTTACTTGGTCCGCTGATGCTCGCCCTTATTCTGAAACAATTTTTGCCGCGGTTAAGCAATAAAATTGGTTCAGTTTCCGGACTTTCTTTTTACATCTGGACTGTTGCTCTGATTATTGTAACCGCCAGAACTGCAGCCTTTATTGTAATGCAGGGTAAAGAAAGTTTTCTGACAGAAATACTGCTTGCAGTCGGTACATTGGTCGTTTGCCTCATACAATTCTTCACCGGAAAATTCATTGGCAGAGCTTATGGCGAAACCATAGCCGGCGGGCAAAGTCTGGGGCAAAAGAATACGGTTCTCGCTATCTGGATGGCACAAACGTACCTAATTCCTCTTTCTTCCGTGGGGCCGGGTGCATACGTCATCTGGCAAAATATATTCAATTCGCTTCAGGTGTGGAGAAAAAGAAAACAAATATAAAACCCGAAATGAAATTTTAACCGAAAGAAGTTTGTGCTTTAACCTATAAAATAAATTACTATGGATGATGTAACAGTAAAAATAATTGAAAATGATAAGCGGGGAGAATTAAATCTCTTTGTAAATGGTGAATATTCCGGTGAAATGACCTTTATTTTCAAAGAAAAAAACGTAATC
Source organism: Paludibacteraceae bacterium (assembly GCA_018055865.1). GTDB lineage: Bacteria > Bacteroidota > Bacteroidia > Bacteroidales > Paludibacteraceae > UPXZ01. The sequence goes on from JAGPGR010000017.1 coordinate 3,293, forward strand.
AGCGTTAATCATACGGGAGTGGATAAAGACCTCAAAGGGAAAGGTTACGGTAAATACCTGATGGAAGAAATGGTGAAATTTGCCCGTGAAAAAGACCTGAAAATTATCCCGGTTTGCCCTTATGTTGTGAAAATGATTGATCGTACCCCCGAATACCAGGACCTGTTATTTAAAAAATGAACTGGCAGCAGCTTCTCTCACCCATGCGGCTGGGTATGGAAAATTTCCATGATCGTGACCGCGACAATCGTAATCAGTTTCAGCGGGATTATGACCGCCTGATTTTTTCTGCACCTTTCAGGCGGCTTCAGAACAAAACGCAGGTTTTTCCTTTACCCGGAAGTATATTCGTTCACAACCGGCTCACGCATAGTCTGGAAGTGGCCAGCGTAGGACGATCGCTCGGGATGAATGTAGCGCAGGCTCACCGCAATGAAAACCTGAATTACCTCGATGAAATCGGAGCAATCGTATCAGCAGCATGCCTGGCACATGACCTTGGAAATCCGCCTTTCGGACATTCAGGCGAAGAAGCCATTGCAACTTATTTTTCAGAAGGAGAAGGGTTATTTCTTAAAAACAAACTGATTGAAACAGAATGGTGTGACTTCATCCGCTTTGATGGTAATGCCAATGCTTTCAGATTGCTTACCCACCAGTTCAATGGTCGAAGAAAAGGCGGTTTTGTGCTTACTTACAGCACTTTGGCTGCAATTATTAAGTATCCGTATTCATCGCTGTATGCGGATGAAAAGAAGCAAAAATTCGGTTTCTTTGAATCGGAACGGAGCGATTATGAAAAAATAGCCGACGAACTCGGCATTATGCGCCAGAAAAAAAATCCTGACCGCTTCGTGCGGCATCCGCTGGTATATCTGGTTGAAGCTGCGGACGATATTTGTTATCAGGTGATGGATATAGAGGATGCGCACAAACTGAAAATTCTTACTACGGATGAAACAAAAGATTTGTATTACCGCTTTTTTGACGAAAAAAGGCTGACTAAAATTAAAGAAAACCTCCTGATAGTAAGCGATGTGAATGAACAGATTGCTTATCTTCGCTCTTCGGTTATCGGTCAGCTGGTGGAGGAATGCACCCAGGCTTTTTTGAAAAATGAAGAAAAGATTATGGATGGAAATTTTGAAGGTTCATTGATAAAAAACTTATCCATTCAAACTTCGGATGCCTACAAACACTGTTCGGATATTGCATTGAGCAAGATCTACAAATCACAAGAAGTTTTGGACATAGAATTAGCAGGCTACCATATTATTTACAAATTGATGGAATTGCTTGTAAATGCTGTTTTAAATCCTGAAAAGACCTATTCCAGACAATTACTCAACCGAATTCCGGAACAGTATGACACGAAAAGCCCGACAATTTACGGAAAAGTGCAGGCAGTGTTGGATTACATTTCAGGTATGACAGACGTGTATGCTCTGGATTTGTACAAAAAAATAACTGGAATCAGTATTTCCAGCATTTAATCTATCGCTGTACTCCCCGCTGAAGCCTGGCTGCATCCAGCCGTAGCAGAATAAAGAGCATCACAGTGAAACTCCATAGCGAAGAACCGCCATAGCTTAGAAAAGGTAACGGGATGCCGATAACCGGCATCAATCCGAGCACCATCCCTACATTGATAGTGAGGTGGAAAAAGAAAATACTGGCCACAGAATAGGCGTAAACACGATTGAATACTTCGGTTTGTCTTTCGGCAATACCGGCTATGCGTAGCAGCAGCCAAAGATAAATAATTAAAAAAACACTGGAGCCCACAAAACCCCATTCTTCGCCAACCGTACAAAAAATAAAGTCGGTATCCTGCTCCGGAACATACTTAAGTTTGGTTTGAGTACCATTCAGATACCCTTTTCCAAACATTCCTCCCGAGCCAATGGCAATTTTAGACTGGTTCACATTGTAACCGGCCCCCCGCAAATCTTCTTCCATATTGAGCAGCACTTTAATACGAATCTGCTGATGAGGCTCCAACACATCATAAAATAAATAGTCGGCTGAAAAACAAAAAAGTGTAGCACCAAGCGAAATCCATACAATCAGCAAATATTGTTTCATCCGCCTGAATTGTGAAATAACGAACCAGTAAACACATGATAGCAATACAACGGCAATTGCCACATAATCATAATTGACAGGTAACCAAAAATTCAGGATAAAAGCAATCAGCGCTATCCCTATAGCTCCGGCCAGCAACAACAATGCTTCTTTTCTATGCTTGTTGAAGAAGAAAGCATAGCTGAACTGTACTAAAATGACCATAGCCATAGCCAATACCATTCCAAGTGTACCACTATCCGTTTGAATTGGTATTTCGCTGAATCCGATAGCTGCTACGAATAAGGCTACTGCAAAAACACCCAGCAAAAGTACAAGTCCGGACATTCCTTCGCGGTAAAATACAAGCAGAAATGCCAGGAATACGAGTGCACTTCCGGTTTCTTTCTGCAATATGATTAGTGCAAACGGGATAAATATGATGACAGCCAGTGGAATCAGATCTTTCCAGCCTTTCAATTTGTAGTTGTAGGCACTCATAAACTTTGCCAATGCAAGCGCTGTGGCTGTTTTGGCAAGCTCTGCCGGCTGAAAGCTCACAGGTCCAAACACCAGCCACGAACGGGAGCCTTTCACATCTGTGGCCACAAAAATTGTAATTATGAGCAGAAACATGACAACGATGTAAATCAGATTGGCAAAATAGCTGTACATTCTGGAATCGAGCAAAAGAAGGACGCCAGCCAAAACGAATGCTGTAAGTATCCACACAAACTGTTTGCCGGCACGCTGGCTGAAATCAAAAATGCTGGCCTGATCGAAATCATAGCTTGCACCGTAGATGTTCAGCCATCCGAATACGACCAGAAACAGGTAAATGAATACCGTAGTCCAGTCAAGCGCATATTTAATACTAATATTCCTTGACGTTGACATTTGTTTTAACATTCATGGTTTTATTCATCAAGTCAGTACGAACCACTTTGCCCGTAAGGTATTGCTCTACCATCAGACTAGCTATGGGAGCAGCAAATGTAGAACCGAATCCGGCATTTTCCACCACCACAGCTATTGCAATTTTAGGATTTTCGCGCGGTGCATAACCTACATAAAAGGCATGATCTTTCCCTCTGTTATTTTGTACGGTTCCGGTTTTTCCACACCAGTTTATTCCCGGAACTTTGTAGCTCCTGGCTGTTCCAAATTCATTCACCCGCCACATACCTTCATCTACCACACTGAAATATTTAGGATCAACTCCTACATCGTGCTTGTGAGTAAGCATTGAATCTGCTCTGTTGAGATGGGGAGTGATAAAGAAACCTTTGTTGGCAATTACTGCCGTTCCGTTAGCAAGCTGCAGTGGCGTGACCAATACCTCGCCCTGTCCTATTGAGAGCGAACGAATGGTGAGCGCCCTCCATCCGGTTTTACTTTTATATACCTTATCAAAATAATTATCGGATGGAATGTTGCCACGGCTTTGCTGGTAAATATCCGAATCCTCAAATTTTTGACCGAAACCGAATTTCATAATATTGGTTCTCCATTCATCGTAATTTTTTCGGAAGTTAACATTCTTATCTCCATACCCACCTTTAACCAGTGTGGCCTCAAAAGTATGCCAGAAATAGGGATTACAACTTTGTTCGATAGCGTTGAGCAACGACACCGGTGATCCATGGTGGTGAGTACACCTGATAGGTGACGAGCCGGGACCGCTACATGAATAACGGGTTCCTTCGGTGATGGCGCCTTGCTTCAAAGCCACCAGAGCCTGAAAAGGCTTGAAAGAGGAGCCGGGAGAATATTGTGCCTGAGTGGCGCGGTTCATTAGTGGTTTTGTGGGATCATTCACCAACATTGAATAATTCTTGGAACGTTCGCGCCCCACAAGAAGTGAAGGATTGAAGGTAGGATTGGATACCATAGCCAGAATTTCGCCTGTGCGAGGCTCTATGGCAACTACACTACCCACTTTTCCGGCCAGCAACTGCTCCCCTAAAATCTGAAGCATAATATCCAGTGTCATCCGGATATTTTTTCCGGCCTTGGGAGCTACGTCTTTGCTACCTTCTTCATACTTGCCTTTTATGCGACCGCGGGCATCGCGCAGCAACACCTCTACCCCTTTTTCCCCACGCAAATCCTTTTCGTATGTGTACTCCAGCCCGTCACGCCCTGCAAAGTCACCCGGATCATAATAATCATCCTTTTCTATCATTCTGGGAGTTACCTCGCCGATACTGCCCAATACATGACCTCCGGCTGTATAACGATACTCACGCAGCGTTCGCGTCTGTATATAAAAGCCAATGTATTTGTACATAGATTGCTGAACAGCTGCCACATCCTTAATTTCCAGCTGAGTCATGAATATCTGAGGCGTTAGCGAGGAATAGGACGGATTTTTATCCCTGTTTTTCACCTCTTTCATCCGCTGTATAAAATACTCTTTTGTAATTTTCAAATCATTACAAAATGAAAGGGTGTCGAGATTTTGTATTTCACGATTGATAAAGGCGATATCGTATGCCGGTTTATTGTACACAAGTAATGAATCGTTACGGTCGTACAGTAACCCCCGGGGCGGATAGATGGTTTTATTCAGAAAAGCGTTGCTGGCAGCCCCTTTTTTGTACTTATCTTCGAGTATTTGAAGCGAAAAAAGTCTCAGGATATAAATAACCACCACTACTATCATAATGATAGCCAACGTATTACTTCTTTTTTGAAACTTATCGTTGATCATTATTTTGATTTAAGCGACTGAATACCCAGAATAACGAGAATAGTCACTGCTGAACTTAGTATTATTTTAGGTATCAATAATGACAAATGCAGAAATGAGAATGATTCAACAAAAAAGAGTACAATGCTATGAAAAAGAACAATTAAAACTACATATTTCACATAATTGGCTACTCCAAAAGTTCTGAATGATGGTGTGGGATTGGCCATTTCTTCCATCGATACAGACATATTAATAATTGTAGGGCGAATAAATGCTGCAAATACAGTTGCAAATGCGTGAATGCCCATTGTATTGTTGAAAATATCAATGGTCAATCCCAGTAAAAAAGCCAAAATCAATACTACTCCCCGCGGAAAACGAACTGGTAATGAAAGTATAAACAAAATGTAAATCATGGGGCTTATATAGCCTAAAAACTGAATATTGTCGAGCACAAACACCTGAACCAATACCAGCATGACAAACCGAAATATGTTTTGTAATACTAATTGCATGATTTACTAGCTTTTATCTTTTTTTCGGTACATTTTGAATATCTGATGTTCCTTCTTCAAGGTCTTTTTGTTCCTGATAATTTTGATAATTAATTACTTTTACGTGAGTCAACGTACGGAAATCAACAGCCAGCTTCACCTGAACATTGTAATAAGCGTCACTTTCTTTAATGTCAAAATTGTTGATTGTACCTACCATTATACCTTCGGGAAATGATTTGAAACCACTGGTTACAAGCGAATCGCCCAGACTGAACTTTACATGGCGGGCAATGTCTTTGAGTTTGGCATACCGGTAATCCACACCATCCCACACCAGAGGTCCGTAATAATTACTTTTTTTGAATTTTGTTACAATTGTTGACTTGGGGTGCAATACGGGAATTACTTTGGAGAAATGCGGTGAAACAGATTCCACAATTCCTACCACACCCTGATCTCCAATTACACCCATATCAGGGCTGATACTATCCAGTGAGCCTTTGTTGAGCGTTATGTAGTTTTGCACCTGATGGGTGGTTATACGGATTACTTTGGCCGAAATATAATCGTATTGACGTTCGGGCGGGATTCGTATGCTTTTCCAACTTGCAGTACTTGAAGAATCGGTAAGCGTATAAAGCTGATTTTCAAGTTCAGTCACTTTGTTTTTCAGCAGTGTGTTTTCTTCGGCAAGGTTTCTGTTTGCATCGCTCAACTTGAAAAATTCCACCACTTTATTGCTCATTTCAAACATTTTTCCGGCAACTGCATTGGTCGATGAAAGCAAAACGCTTCGATGATAGCCCTTATTTCGGGAAATCAAAACCAATGATGTGATTTCCAGTAATATGAACAGGAAAACAACACTGTAACGGAGCAAAAAACTAAAAAGATTTTTCAAGTTTTCAATAAAAGCTAAATTATTGTAAAAACACACGAAAAACAGAAGTTAATCGTGTGTACTAAATGTTGGATTTCAGACAGCATTATCTCATCAAAAATGGATATTTATCCACATTTTTGAGTGCAATACCTGTACCGCGTGCTACAGCATGCAATGGGTCTTCGGCTACATGAAATTTAATATTCAGTTTATCTGTCAGTCGCTTGTCAAGACCGCGAAGCAAAGCACCGCCGCCTGCCAGATAAACACCGCTTTTTACAATGTCGGAATAAAGTTCTGGCGGAGTTTGTTCCAGTGCACTTAAAACGGCTGCTTCAATTTTTGAAACTGATTTTTCGAGACAGTGAGCTATTTCCTGATAGGAAACAGGTACTTCCATTGGAAGTGCTGTCATGCGGTTAGGACCGTGCACTACATAATCTTCGGGAGCATCTTCCAGATCGGTAAGTGCAGCACCTACGTTAATTTTTATCCGTTCAGCTGTACGTTCTCCTACTTTTATGTTGTGCATGCGTCCCATATATTCCATTATGTCTGACGTTAAATCGTCGCCGGCTATACGGATGGATTTGTTGGAAACAATACCGCCCAGCGAAATAACAGCAATTTCTGTAGTTCCACCACCTATATCCACTATCATACATCCGTTAGGAGCTTCCACATCGATACCAATACCTATTGCAGCTGCCATTGGTTCGTAAATCATATAAATATCACGTCCTCCGGCATGTTCAGATGAGTCACGCACCGCGCGGATTTCTACTTCTGTACTTCCCGAAGGTATGCAAACCACCATTTTCAATGTAGGCGAGAAAAGACGATTTTTTTGAGGTATCATCTTGATCATACCACGCATCATCAACTCGCAGGCATAAAAATCGGCTATCACTCCATCGCGGAGCGGACGCACCGTACGAATTCCTTCGTTTTCCTTGCCCTGCATCTGGCGCGCTTTTTCACCGATGGCAATGAGTTTGTCAGTACGCTTATCAAGAGCCACAACCGATGGCTCATCCACTACTATTTTATCATCCTGAATAATTATAGTGTTAGCCGTGCCCAGGTCCATGGCTATTTCTTGTGTAAATGAAAAAAGTCCCATATTATTTTATTGTTAGCCATCCAATCCCAAAAGAGGTAATGATAAGGCAATAGTTAAGTTTATATTTTTTTTTACGTATTTTTTCTCAAAAGAAGTTTTAATGACCTCTAAATTATCGCTTTTGAATCTGTTCTGAGTTGTCCCGATCTATCGGGAATTTTTTCCGAGGATTGAGAAACAAATATTTTTCTCAATGCTTAAAATGTCTGATTCCTGTGGTTACCATAGCAATACCTTTGTTATTTGCCATTTCGATGCTTTCGTTGTCTCTGAGCGAGCCTCCGGGTTGAATTATGGCTGTAATTCCGGCATCAGCCGCAATTTCCACACAGTCGTTGAACGGGAAAAATGCATCTGAAGCCATCACTGAACCATTCAGATCAACATCAAATGACTTTGCTTTTTCAATAGCCTGTTTCAGTGCATCCACGCGTGAAGTCTGCCCTACACCGCTGGCTATCAATCGTTTGTCTTTAACCAAAACAATAGCATTGGATTTTGAATGCTTTACTATTTTATTGGCAAAAAGCATATCTTCAATTTCATCATCAGTGGGTTCATTTTCAGTTACGGTTTTAAGCTCTTCTTCGGTTTCCTGATAGACGTCTCTCTCCTGTACTAACACACCGTTCAATACTGAGCGAAATTGCTTTTCTGGAATTTTTGTATTTTCAAGAACCAAAATAATCCGGTTTTTCTTTTGTGTGAGCACTTCCAGAGCATCCAAATCGTAGTCAGGAGCTATCATCACTTCGAAAAATAACTTGTTAATTTCTTCAGCTGTAGTTTTATCCACAATGGCATTGGTAACAAGTACACCTCCAAAAGCCGAAACCGGGTCACCGGCCAGTGCGTCCTCCCAGGCTTCTTTAAGTTCTTCGCGTGAAGCCAGCCCGCAAGCGTTGTTATGCTTCAGAATGGCAAAGGTAATATCATCAAAATCGTTTATCAGATTTACAGCAGCATCAATATCGAGCAGGTTGTTGTAAGAAATTTCCTTACCGTGAAGTTGCTCAAACATATCATCGAAACGTCCGAAAAATAAACCTTTTTGATGCGGATTTTCACCGTAACGAAGCGCCTTGGATCCATTTGCCGTAAAACGGAATGCAGAAGCATCTTCACCGTCAAAATAGTTGAAAATAGCAGAATCGTAATGCGACGATACGGCAAACGCTTCTTTAGCAAACCAGCGACGTTCTTCGAGCGTGGTTTCTGCTCCATTCTGCAGTATCAGTTCCAGAAAAGGGGCGTATTGTTCCTGAGAAGCCAGGATGACAACATCTTTGAAATTTTTGGCGGCAGCACGAATGAGTGAAATACCTCCGATATCAATTTTTTCGATTATGTTCTTTTCATCGGCACCCGCGGCTACTGTAGCTTCGAAAGGATACAAATCAACAATCACCAGGTCAATTTCGGGTATTTCGTATTCATTCAGTTGCCTGGTGTCGCTTTCAAAATCCCTGCGTGAGAGAATTCCTCCGAACACTTTCGGATGAAGGGTTTTCACTCTTCCGCCCAGGATGGATGGATATCCGGTCAGATCTTCCACCGCATCGCACGGAATGCTCAGCGATTCAATAAAGGATTTTGTTCCGCCGGTAGAAATGAACGTAACACCTTGTTCATTCAGCTTTTGAACGATCAGATCCAGTTTCTCCTTGTGATAAACCGATATTAAAGCCCGTTTTATTCGCTTTTTTTCCATTTGAAACTACGCTTTCTTTTAGGGTTACAAATCTACAAAAAAACTGAGTAGTCTTCAATTTTTTGAACTGCTTTTAATCATTTTTTAGAAGAATATAACTACCTGATTTAATATGGCTTAAACCCGATAATTTCTCTTACCTCCCGGATGGTTTTTCCGGCACTTATTTTGGCTTTTTCCTTACCCATTTCCGCTACTTGATTCAGGTAGTTTTCATCTGCCATTATTTCTTCTATCCGCTCACGAAATGGATTCACAAAGGCAACTATATCTTCGGCCAGCTGTTTTTTCAAATCACCGTAACGAATGCTGCAGTCGATGTATCTTTCTTTAAAAAAAGCGATTGTTTCGGATCCGGACACCACGTTCATCAACTGGAAAAGATTGGCAATAGGTTCCGACATAGGCTGGTTTGGTTCTGTAGGACCTGCATCTGTTACTGCACGTTTTACTTTTTTGAGAATAACTTCGGGTTTGTCAGTCAGGAAAATGGTGCTATCGTCGCCTTCCGATTTTCCCATTTTTCCGGCTCCGTTCAGTCCGGGAATTTTCACCAGCTCCTTTCCAAAATTAAATGCCTGAGGTTCAGGGAAATACTCCCTGCCATACATCCGGTTAAATCGATTTCCAAAAGTACGGGCCATTTCCAGGTGTTGCTCCTGATCTTTGCCTACGGGCACAAAATCGGCTTTGTGGATGAGAATATCGGCTGCCATCAGCGTGGGATAAGTCAGAAGTCCGGCATTTACGTTTTGAGGTTGCTGACGGATTTTATCTTTGAAAGAAGTACAACGCTCCAATTCACCAACGTAAGCATTCATATTCAGATAAAGGTAGAGTTCAATCACTTCCGGAACATCACTCTGAACGTAAATGGTGGCTTTCTCCGGGTCTAATCCTGCTGCCAGGTATTGAGCCAGCACACTGCGTACATTTCCCTGTATATTTTCTGGTGTTGGGTGGGTAGTAAGTGAGTGAAAATCAGCTATAAAGAAAAAGCAATTGTACTGATGCTGCATTTCTACAAAATTTTGCAATGCTCCAAAATAATTTCCGAGGTGTAAATTTCCGGTGGGTCGGATACCGCTTAAAACTGTCTTCATCTCTGTTAGTCAAATAAATTGGATAGTTAATTTGTTGATTTGTATTTTGTTAAATTGTATCCGGTTGATTTATATAAAAAAAAAGGAATCAACAGGTCCACAAATCGCCTATTTAGCTAAAATTAAGGTGCAAAGTTAATCATTTTAAAGCAAATAAACCGCTTAAATTCATAAGCGGTTTTGAAGTTTTTTATCACTGCGTAAAAGTTTTATGTTACCGAAGTGTGAGTGTAATCTATTCTATTGGAACTGTTCTTCTTATTTTTTGGTCGAGAGAAGTGAGTGTTTCGGTGGTTGCTACTCCGGGTATTTCCTGAATTTTTCCGTTGAGCAGTTCCATCAGATGCTCGTCGTTCTTGGCATACATTTTTATCAGAATAGTGTATGCACCTAATGTGTAATGCGATTCGACCACTTCGGGAATTTGTTCGAGAGCCGCTACCACATCTTTGTACATGGAAGCTCTTTCGAGTGTAATTCCGATATACACACATAGCTGAAAACCAAGCATTTTTGGATTAACGGAGTAGCCCGAACCGGTAATCACACCCATATCTATCAGTCGTTGTACGCGCTGATGGATAGCAGCTCTGGACACTTCACATTCTTCAGCAACGTCTTTAAATGGTTTACGAGCGTTTTGTGAAATAATCCGTAAAATTTTTCGGTCTAATTTATCTATTTTTTCCATGGCAAAGATGAAATTATCATAATGACAACAAAAATACATATTTTTTGTTACGAACAAAACATTTTATCAAAATAATTTCATTTTCGTTTACTTTTTTTCAAAAATTGTTGCATTATTAAACCAAACACAAACC
>JAGPGR010000215.1 GCA_018055865.1 Paludibacteraceae bacterium
GAATAATCGGGATGCCTGTGGATTATTTTGCTTATCCTTACGGACTTACCGACGCGAAGACCACAAAGCTTATGAACGATTATTTCAAAATTTCGTTTATACTTTCCACCAAACAGGATTCTATTTATCCTCTCCAGACTGTCCGCCGGATGATAGCACCCGAATGGAGCCCGAAAAGTCTGCTGCACGCCATGAACAAAACTTTCAGCAGAAGATAAACCTGAAATCCAATTATTTATGAAAAATCTCAATCATTTCTTCGTTGCATTTTTGCTTGCATTTTTCGTAGTGAGTTGCGAGAAGGAACCGACTGTGGAAATTCTTCCGGTCAGTAAGGAATATAAACTTATCAATGTTTCCTACGGCACCAACGAAAGAAATGTGATGGATGTTTTTTTGCCGGCCGGCCGAACTGCTGATACTCCATTGGTAATTTTGATTCACGGCGGAGCCTGGATTTCGGGCGATAAATCGCTTATGACTGATCTTCAGAATACACTGCTCAGCGAAGGAATAGCCAGCGTAAGCATCAACTACCGCTATGTGTCGCCCTCGGTGCATTGCGACGAACTGATGCAGGATATCGACCGGGTAGTTCAGCATTGCATGGACCATTCAGAAGAGTGGCAGGTGAGAAAAACCAACATCATCATAGGCGGCCACAGTGCCGGAGCACATTTGTCGCTCATGTACGGATATGCTTACGATAATCGAAAAGTGATTAGCGGCATCATTTCAGCTGCCGGACCAACTAATCTCTACGACGAAACCTATCTTCAAGAGGTAAGAATGATCTTTCCATTGGCAATAATTCCTATTCAGCAACTTGCCAACGCTGTTTATACCCCCGGGCAATCCGTACCCGAAAATTTCAGAAAAATAAGTCCCGTAACCCGTATTCAGCAAGTGCCTACACTGATGGTTCATGGTACTGAGGATGAACTGGTGGCTTATGAAACTGTGGTAGCTTTTGAAACCGAACTGAACAAGAAAGGAGTTACCAATAAGCTATTTACTATTACCGGAGCCGATCATTCATTCACCAACATAAGCGCATCAATGAGCGATAATATGGATAGGGAAATGATAAACTGGATAAATTTGTACGGTAAATAAACAATAAAAAGCGGATTTTATTCCGCTTTTTATTTCTTTATTGATTCCGGCATTTCTATCTGATGCGAATAGAATCAATCGTTTTCTTTGCTTTTTCGCGCGAGGTAACGAATTTGAAGTTATCCAGAATCAGATGCTGATTTTCCCAATCGGCAATGTTCGCTGCCATCATGTTGAATACTTGTAACTTATCATCGTCAAAATTGAACATATTCATCATCCTCACACATTGTTTGCAGGTAAATGCCCGGTTGAAAACGCCGCTTCTGATGGCTGCGAATTTGTCTTCCTTAAACGTATGGCGGTTCACTGCATCGAAAAATTCCTGAAAATCTCTGTCTCTGATTACCGGTGAGCTGCTACCTGTCTGTATACCCGGTCCTACTGCCGGAGGATATGTGTTTGGATAAGAAGAATAATCTGAATTATTAGCCCCGGAATATGGACTTCGGCTGTAATACGAACCGGCCGGATAAGTATTCAGACTTTCTACCAGGTCGTTGTAAAACCCGACAATCAGATTTTTGTCTACTGTCACGTACACCCATTCCTCTGTTTCACGGTCGAAATTCCTGTATTCAGGATTTCCCAGCATCCGTTTTATTTCGGTTTTGGTCATTCCGGGCCGGATGCTCATCATATTTCTATTGCTCAGTCGCCACATAGTGCAACTGCTGAGGCTAAAACCAATGAGCAATAATATCGTCAGGTACTTGATTTTTTTCATACGTGTATTTTTTTGTTTTTTAAATGAACGTCACATGGAATTCCGATAAATCGGGACAAGCTATGCCATTAAACATTCACTTGTGTTTAAAATTTATCTCTGATGGCTGTTTCATCTGTAGGAAATTTTTATTGTGTTTTAGTAAAACATACAGGTTGAGAAGCAGCAAATGTTCGTTGTAGAAAATCAACAAAAACTATGCTAAATATACAGTGGACATCCAATGAACAGCTTCTATATTCGAGAAATCAAATTAACCATCCCGATAAGTATTTAGTCAGGTGTAACTAAAAAAAACAGCAGTTTCATCACGAATTTGCTGTTTTTTTTGGAAAGACAAATCTATCTATCTATCTATCTATTAGGAGTATCCCATGTTTTTGTTGCCATACATTTTATATTGTCTGTCAGATTGCCAGCCTGTAAGCGGAAATCACCTGCTTCGAGCGTCCATTTGCCCAGTTCGTTTACAAAAGCCAAATCATTGGCAGCCAGTTTTAGTTTTACTGTTTTGGTCTCACCCGGGTTAAGCATCACTTTGTCGAATGCCCGCAAGCGGCGAACATCGGGAGTAACCGATGCCACCAGATCGGAGCTGAAAAGCAAAACGGATTCTTTTCCGGCCACGTTGCCGGTATTTTTCACATCAATGCTTATCTGAATGCTGTCGCCCGATTTGAATTCTTTTTTATCAACCGCAAGATTGGTATATTCAAACGTTGTGTAACTCAAGCCAAATCCGAAAGGATACTGAACCGAAGTTTGAGCTCCGTAATCGTATGCTCCTTCCATTTTTCCTTCGATATTCTGGCTGGGTTTGTGGTCGTATGTAATCAGTCCTTGCTCGAACTTCGGATAGGTGTAAGGCAGTTTTCCGCTTGGATTTACTTCACCTGTAAGTATGTCGGCCAAAGCATCGGCTCCGTAATTGCCGGGTAAATAGAGTTGGATAACAGCTTTCGTTTCAGGTTCAATGCTGCGAATCAGTCGCGGACGGCCTTCGTTGAGCACCAGAATGACCGGTTTGCCGGTTTTCAGCAGTGCCTTGGCCAGGGCGGTCTGATTTTCAGAAAGCGTCAGTTCGTCCAGGTTTCCGGGAGTTTCGCAGTACGAGTTTTCGCCCACGCAAAGCACAATGTAATCCACACCCGATGCGGCAGCTACTGCAGCACCTATTTGCGGTGGGTTTTCCTCAAAATATTGTCCGTCCATTTTGTATTCCACGCCGGGAACGTGTTTTACATTTCCCTCTCCGAATTTATTTTTCAGAGCTTCGAAGATGGTGTTGTATTTCTCGGCAAATAATTCGGTTTTTTCTCCCTGCCATGAATAGCTCCAGCCTCCATTGAGCGTTCGCATGGAATTTGCATTCGGTCCTGTTACCAGTATGCGTGCTCCTTGTTTGATTGGTAGAATATTGTTTTCATTTTTCAACAAAGTGATCGATTCATCGGCCGCTTTTTTTGCCTCTGCTTCGTGAGCCGCACTTCCAAATTCGGGATATTCAGCCTTATCCCAATAGGGTTTTTCGAACAGTCCGAGGCGGAATTTCATGCGTAATACTCTTCTTACAGCATCGTCAATACGTTCCTGCTTTACTTTTCCTTCTTTTACCAGCGCTATCAGATCGTTGCAAAAGTTTTTGTTGTAAGGCACCATCACCAGGTCGATTCCGGCATTGATGGAAATTCGGATGGCATCTTTAAAGTCTGACGCAATGTGATCGCGGAAAGCTAAATTCTCCACATCATTCCAGTCGGTAATGAGCACTCCATCGTAATTCAAATCTTCCTTTACCCATTCGGTGAGCAGGCGGTGGTCGGCGTGAGTGGAAACTCCGTTGATATGTCCTGAATTAATCATAACCGAGAGTGCGCCGGCTTCAATTGCCCGGCGAAACGGTTCAAAGAATTTCTCTCTCAGGTCGCTTTCGCTAATGATGGCCGGTGTGCGGTCTTTACCCGAAACGGGAACTCCGTACCCCATATAGTGCTTCAGGCTGACTGCAACATGGTTCTTCCCGATGTTATTGTAATCATTACCCTGAAAACCCTTGAGCGAAGCAAGTGCCATTTGAGCAGTCAGATACGTGTCTTCACTGTAGCTTTCCCAGTGACGCGACCAGCGCTGATCGCGGATTAAGTCCATAGTTGGAGCAAACGTGTAGGGAATGTTGCTCGCACGGGTTTCATAAGCCGAAATCCGGGAACCTTCTTCCATCAACGCCGTGTTGAAAGTGGCACCCATGCCTACTCCCTGAGGAAATAAAGTGGCACCCGCCGTATAATTGGTGCCGTGGATAGCGTCTATGCCGAACAGAACCGGAATACCGGTTTCTTTGATGGCTCTGTCTTGAATAGTTTTGATAATATATGCCCACATTTCCGTGG
>JAGPGR010000216.1 GCA_018055865.1 Paludibacteraceae bacterium
TCAATCGTCCGCACAAGGTGTATTTATGCTCATGACTAACGGTGTAGGCGCCGTGCTAGGGAACATTACCGCCGGACTGATCATTGCAAAATGGTTCGAAGACCCCGTAACCCATGTGAAAGATTGGTCAAGTATCTGGCTTATTTTTGCCGCTTATTCTTTGGTAGTGGCTGTGCTGTTTGCCATATTCTTTAAACACAAACACAATCCCGAAGAAGTGGAAACATTCCACCATTAAACACAATTATTTTTTGCGAAATACCAAAACGCGGAGTTTGAGATCATCAAACTCCGCGTTTTTTTGCAATAAACAGCTTGGATAACAAACTAATATACTGTATATTTTTCCGAAAAATCTTGGTGTTTTTAAATATCTTATTTATCTTTGGAAGTTGATTTTGTGATAGATTTTCATCATAAATCGCGAAATAAATATAAAAAATCTTCAATATGGAACTATCAAAATAAGACAAACATATTGCCCACAGATATGTTGGAATAAGGTGTTCGAGATATTTGCTCACAATTATAAACCAATTTCACGACAATGCAATTCGTATTGATAATTTGGGTGATCTTTCAGAAGAAGTTCGACTTTATCTCACGAAAAATATAGAATTATTTAAAATGGATTGAAAACCCGAATGACCCGTACAGAAGCCGAAATAATACTGAATGAACTGTTTGGATTCGAACAATTTCACGATTTGCAATGGCAGGTAATAGAGCAATTGATGGCGGGGCATCGTGTGTTATTTATCGAAAAAACAGGCTATGGAAAATCGCTTTGTTTTCAATTTCCGGCTACACAATTGGAGGGTATAACCATTGTATTTTCACCCCTGATTGCTTTGATGCGTGATCAGGTACGGAGCATGAAGGACAAAGGGATACGGGCGGCGGCTATCAATTCCAATCAGGAAATTGAAGAAAATGAGGCAATTATTGAACAAGCTCGAAACAACGAATTAGACATCCTGTATATTGCTCCGGAGCGCATGGAGAATGTCGGATGGATTAGTGCAGCCCGCGAAATGAAAATTGCCATGATAGTAATTGACGAAGCACATTGCATATCGGTATGGGGGCAAAGTTTCCGTCCCAACTACCGCCGAATAGTAAATTTGGTACGGTTACTGCCAAAGAATTTTCCTGTTTTGGCTACAACAGCAACGGCAACTCCAAGGGTGCAGGCTGATATTATTGAACAGGTGGGATCCGATTTAATACCTGTACGCGGCCAGCTGTTGCGCCACAACTTACGCTTGTTTGTGGTACAGGTTCAAAATGAAGATGAGAAATTCTTTTGGCTAGCAAAGTATATGCCCAAACTCAAGAAAACAGGAATTATCTATACCGGAACACAAACCAGTACGGATATCTTTTCCAATTGGTTGCAGTTTCTGGGTTATAAATCGGCAGCCTACAGTGGCCGACTTGATGCTGATACGCGTATGCGGGTGGAGGCGGATTTTATAGCGAATAAATATGATTGTGTAGTATCAACCAATGCGTTAGGGATGGGAATTGACAAGCCCGATATACGTTTTATAATTCATACCCAAATGCCACAGTCGCCCATACATTATTATCAGGAAATAGGTCGCGCAGGACGTGATGGTGAAATTGCTTATGCCATCTTGTTGTACAATCCGGAACATGATAATGAATTGCCTTTGAATTTTATTGAGGAGACCAAACCTTCGGTACTGAAATATGAGCGGGTGATTGCCGTAACAAAAAAAGCACTATTGGGTAGGAATGAAATTATCAAAGCTACCAATATGAAACAGACGGAGGTAAGTGTCATCCTATCGGATCTAATGGAACAAGGCATTGTGAATGAACAACAGGGCAACAGTAAGAAGTATTTTTATAATCCCGATGCACCTGAACCTGATTTTTCGAAATTTGAACTTTTGCGCCGATCACAGCACGAAGAATTGGAAAAAATGATTAATTTTACAGCACTGAAGACCTGCCGAATGCAATATCTTTGTAATTACTTAGGAGATGACAGTCAGGGAGAATGCGGTATTTGCGATAACGACATGAATAAGGTGTTGCCGGCAGATATTACGGAAGAATTGGCCTTGAAACTTGAGGAGTTCAGGGAAACCTATTTCCCTTTGTTAGAAGTAAAAACACAACGAAGCAAAATAGTGGATGGTGTGGCTGCTTCGTATTATGGGGTGTCGAATGTAGGTGCTGCCCTGCATTTTTCGAAATACGGGGGCGGTGGTGATTTCCCTGATTGGTTGCTGACACTTACGTTAAAAGCTTACCGGAAACATTATGGAAGTACAGAATTTGATTTGCTGGTATTTGTACCTCCTACCGAATCGGGCGATTTGGTGAAGCATTTTGCTGAAAAATTGGCATCAACACTGAAAATACCTTTCTCGGATAAACTTAAAAAATCCACGCACACCGAAGCACAAAAGTTGTTGCACAGCGGCATTTCCAAAAGGGAAAATGTACACGGAAAATTTATTTATGAATCACCTGAAGAAATTGCAGGAAAAAAAATTCTGCTGATCGACGATATTTTCGACAGTGGTCACACGATGAAAGAGATCGGCTCATATTTAACAAGCCTGAATGCCGAAATGATAGCTCCATTGGTAATTGCCCGCACAGTGGGAGGAGATTTGGACTGAGGGTATTTACGATTTATTCATTTACTATTTAAAACCATTTGTATAATCACATAATTAAGAAAAATGGCCGAACTTTTGGAAAATACATACTGGATAGCGATAGCTCATTTGCCACGTTGGCAAACGGAACGTATCAATAAGTTGGTGGTTCAGGTAATTCATGAGCATCAATTGTCGTGGGCCGAATTTTTTGCCCTTGAAAAACAGCAACAATTGAAGATTTTTGCATTCAATGAAAAGGAATTAACCGACATTGAAGCAGCGAAAAATGATTTACCCCGCTTCTCGTTTATCGCTGAGCAGTTGCAAAACGAAGGGTTTCAGCTTATACCCATTAATTCGCCTGATTATCCAAACGTGCTGAAAGAAAATCTCAAGACCAAAAGCAGTCCTACCGTATTGTATATCAAAGGCAGGAAAAGTCTTTTGCAGGAAAATGCGGTAGCCATTGTCGGTTCGCGCAATGCAGGCGAGACAGCTCTTCGGTTTACCGATACCGTCGCCCGCAAATGTGCAGCAGAAGAAAAAGTGATCGTAAGCGGATTTGCCAAAGGAGTAGACAAACAAGCGTTGGATAGTGCTCTTGGCGCCAAAGGAAAAAGTATTATCGTGCTTCCACAGGGGATTCTTACTTTCCGGTCGGGACTTAAACAATACTACGAACAGATTGTAAACGGGAAAGTATTGGTATTAAGCACTTTTTTTCCGCAGGCAGGCTGGGAAGTTGGTTTGGCAATGGCACGCAATGTATATATCTACGGCTTAGCAAATGAGATTTATGTGGCTGAATCGGATGCTAAAGGAGGAACCTGGGAAGGTGCTATAGAAGGGTTAAGACGCCATCGTTCCATCTATGTCCGATTACCTCAGGCAAAAGAAAAGAATGCAAATCTGAAATTAGTGGAACTCGGTGCTTTGCCGGTTGGAATGAACGGAGAAATAGAACAAACCAAAGTAAAACAAGATATCACACTTTTTCAAACATCAGAGCTCTCGGTCGCTAATGAACCAACAGAAAAATACATCCCTGAAAACCGTGATATAGAAAAAGAAATACTCGAATTGCTCGCAAAAGGCGCTTATACTTCTCAGGAAATAATTCTTGCGCTGAAACTAGATTGGGAAAGCAGAAAAATAACCACATTCCTGAACAAGCATCCGAATGTAAAAGTAATTTCGGGAAAGCACAAAAGCTATATGCTAAACGAATCAATTACACGCTCACTTTTTGATGAAATCTGATTTGATAAATATTTACAAAAAACGCGGAGTTTGAAATCATCAAATTCCGCGTTTTTTATTAACCAATTAGAAAAACATCGACTGAAAAAACAGTATAAGATAGTTTCGTGGCTTCTGTCATCAGTATTTATTTGTATTTCGTTAATATTTCACCAAAAAAAGTTGGTATTCATAAATACCTTAACTATATTTGGCATTGAAAACTAACAATAAAATAAACTCTCATAGACTAAAAAGTAAATAGCTGCAAACAGATGAAGCATACAAAAACAATTCTCTTGCTA
>JAGPGR010000217.1 GCA_018055865.1 Paludibacteraceae bacterium
GCGGTGTTTCATTTGGTTGCATCGGCGACGTTGCATCGATACGGGGCATAAGCCCAAAGACTGGTAGTTTTCGGGGTTGTGCTTCCATCATCAGGTTCCATTTTCCTCCGTTCAACGAATTGTATGTTTTTGTCAGTTCTGCAATTGCCCGATGCGCTTCGTCGCTTTTCGACCAATCCGCTTTTTCGTGGCGGGCTAACTGTGCATACAGGTGTTTTTTGTTCATTTCAGCAGCACCTTTTACCGGATATTCCACCAGTTGGAACCAACTCTCTCTTTTCTGAGCCGGGATTTTCTTTGAAATCACATGCACCCGATTTTCAAGGGCAATGTATTCCTGCAGTCTTGTCTGCACTTCTTCTTCCGTCCAGTACATATCTTTCAGTATATTGTGTATCGGGTCCTTTTCCTCTGTGCGTGTATTACCCATGTGTTCGGGTTTGCGGATGTATGCCAGGCGGTAATATTCATTTTTAATTTCCAGCAATTTCTTAACCTGTTTTTTCCGAATTCCCTTTCAAGCCAGTCGGATAGATGCTTATTCAAACCTGCTTCGCTGTTTTCAATGGCGTTAATATCCCAGGCCATATCCAGAAACAATTCGATATTGTATTCTGCCGGTTTGATGTCGCCCACGTTTAAAATCCACATTTCGCGTGCTCCTTTGTCGTAAGCCATTTTCATCTGGGTGTAAATAAGTGCGGGATTCATGGTGGAAAGCCACAGGTAATCGTGCGGTCGTCCCCAGTACGAAACGTGATAATAGACGCCATTTCCGCCTTTGCGGGCACGTTCCTTTTCGTTGGGAAAATGGCGGATATAGCCGTAATTATCATCCGTCCACATCAGCGTTACCTCTTCGGGCACATCCAGACCGGCGTTGTAAACATCCAGCACCTCTTTGTAGGGGATAAAAACCTGCGGCACTTTTTCCACATCGGGATTCACGTATTGTTTAATCAAATTCCGTTGATCCACAAAAATGTTGGTAATTGCATCTTTTTGCTCTTTTACGGTTTTGGCACCCAGCATTTTACTATCGTGTACACCACGAATACCCAGCGTATAAATGCCATCAGAGCCTGCCGTTTCTTTCACTCTCTCTTCCCAAAATCCAACCACTTTATCCCGGTTATGAACATAATCGTAGCTGCCTTCTCCCGCAATTTTCCATTCGGCATTCGTATTTCGCAACATGGGTTCGCAGTGTGAAGTTCCAATTGAGATGGCATATTTGTCAGCCATTTCCTTATTACCAGGAGTGAGATAAAATGCCTCAGAACATTCGTGCATGGCCGGCCAGAAGGCATTTGCCCGCAATCGCAGCAATAATTCAAAAATCCGTGCATGCGTTTTGGGACCAATTCGACCTTTCACATCTGTTTTTTCGTAGTTTTTACTGCTCCAGGGCATCAAACCCCAATCCTCATCGTTGATAAAGATACCTCTGTATGTGACAGAGGGCGATTGAAGGGTGAAAAAGTTCTTCTTCAACGTCATTTTTTTCTTTTTCGCAGGCGTAGCGTCCGCCCACCATTCCCAGGGTGAAACACCGATAAGGCGGGATAATTCCAGTATTCCGTAGGCAGTTCCCCGCTTGTCGCTACCCAGTACTACCAGATTTTTTCCTTTCACCGCAACAATAAAACCTTCCTTCTTTTCGGCAAGCGAATTAATCTGACCGGAGTCGAGGAGTTTTTCGGCCTGAGAGTTTTTCCCGATTGTACCAACAAACACATTTCCGTTTGTTTTATTCACAATGACTTTCCCGTCAAACACGTTGGCGTAATCCTGCGAATACATTTCCAATGCTGTTTTTACAACCTGTTCTTCGGAATTACTAACAACAATACGTTGATCCTGAGCGGATTTCCAGGTAAAACCGAAAACTGAAGTCGAAAAAACAACTAATAATATTGGTATGATTTGAAATGTTTTTTTCATTTGATTACAATTTATATATCTGCCCCCTAACCCCCTAAAGGGGGAATTTAGAGCGTTAAATTAGATTTGTACGAATAGTTTAGATAGTATAATCATTTCCTTGTGTTAAAAGTATTTGGCATGACTTTTTCACATGATCAATCGCTATAGTGGTTGAATAGGATATTTTATAATTGATAAGCTATCAAACATTTTATTAAAATGCTACTATGATATCAGAGCTACTCTCCGATATTTTCAATTTAACATACCAGGGCATTATTCGGACAATCATTTTATTCTATTTTATTTCGTACATTTCCGCTTCCACAATGCGAAATTCCCCTTTTACTTCAGTTGCATTCGGATCTTTGTACAAATCCAGTTCTCCTGCCGATTTTGCAGCCACTTCATAAATTCCTCCAAATGCATCTTTTTCTTCACTTGCTCCGGTAAGTTTTATTGTTACAAAACGACCACGAGTAGGTTTGAAAGGGATATTAATGTATCCGAGCGATTTTTCGGTTTCACCCTCATATACTTTCCGGTTGTCCACGTAAATCTGAATGGGATAAGAGCGCATACGCCATCCGGTGAGTTTTAGTTCCACTTCATTCACAGTGGCATCGTGCTCCAGTTCATATTTTATCCAGCCGGTAGACACTTTTCCATCGTTCCGCCATTCCGACAGTTCATTGTCATCGAAACTTTTTGCCACATCTCCTTCGTTGCTGCCGGCAGTTGCGCTAACAATTTCAACTGATTTTCTTTTAATGGTGAATGATTTGCTCTTTGGTGTAGCACCGCGGGAAAGATTTGAAGGCAAATAATCAGAAGCAAGATAAGCAGACAAACCGTCTTTTGTCTGAATAGTTTTCGATGAAAATTCCAATGTTGCAGGTTGAATGGATGAATTATTAACCGCACGGGCTGTCAGGCGAATTTTGCCGGCTTTATGGGTAGAACGAATCAACACGCGATTTATACCGCATTCAACGGGCAACTGTTTTTCCAAAATATAATTTCCTTCTACGCCGTGAGCAATTCCTCCCCGCCATTCAGCATTGCCTTCCAGGTTAAAATCAATCAGCGAAAAATCGAGGGGACAGCGTCTGCCCTGCTTATCGACCACTTCCACTTCCACCAATACCAAATCAGCACCATCGGCTTTAAATCCATCGGGAGCGGTCATTAATTTCAGTGTAATTCTGTCGGGATTGCCGGAAGTTTCTTTTTGGGTACTGCTAAGTATATTTCCTGAATTATCATAGCTTACAGCTTCCACCGTACCTGCTTCCCATTTCACATCTTTGAATTTGAACAGAAATCCGGAACTTCTTTCTCCGAATCCTTTCGATTTTCCATTCACAAATAACTCCACCTTTTCGCCGGTTGATACAACCTGTACGTCTTTTGTTTCACGCTGAACAGGATTTTTTCCATCAGCCGGGGCATTAAACGGGGCCTGCCAGTGTCCGCATATATACGTGGAGTGTTTTTCGATATCCACCCAGCCGTTCCACATTACCTGATGAGCAAAAAAGGCATCTTTCGGAATTCGCATAGCATCTACCACACCACTGCGACGATAATTTTCCTGACCCCGCCAGTGCGAGTTAGATTCATGAAAATGTATTTTTAAGCCGCCACTACTCACCCGTTTTCCCGTACCGGGACGTACGCGGTAATAATCCCACCAACGTGTAATTAATTCTTCGAAAAATGTATCCTGATTACGGTTATAAGGACGGGTATCTGTGTTTTTCGGAGGTTCGGTATTCACTACCGAACGATAATATTTCGAACCTTCGCCGTCTTTATGGTACGGAAAAGAGTATTCATCCCAATACTTACGCAACGCCTCATCGCGACTATATTCGGTAGCAAACAGCGGCTTATCCGCACTTTTGTTAATATAAAGCATTTCACCGCCATATTCAGCCACTTTGCTATCAAGCATTTCGCGTGAGCCCACTACACGACCACCATAAGGATCGTACTTATCACGGAGGGCTTTGAGTTCTGCCATGTGCTCCTCGCTGATTGCCTCGTTTCCACCTTCGTAGAAAATGATGCTCGGATTGTTGCGGTTATAAATGATGGCATCCCGCATCACTTCCACCCGGTGTTCCCAACGGCGTCCCTGAACATCTTTTTCGGAATCACCGGCGGGCATCAATTGAATTAGCCCCACGCGATCACAACTTTCAACGTCCTGTTTCCAGG
>JAGPGR010000218.1 GCA_018055865.1 Paludibacteraceae bacterium
AAGTGGTAGCACTGAATTGATAAAAATTGTTGTTCATATTGTTTGTTGTTTTTGATTTAAATATTTATTATATCGTTTGCGATACAAAAGTAATACATTACATCGCATACGACACAATAAATTGATAAAAGAACATAAAAAATAACAGATGTTAACAATATTGCATTTTCTTTATCTGCTTATTATCAGTGGAATATTTTGTTCCAATACATTTATTTCCCTATCTTTAGCGTCCGAAATTTGAAATATGAGAAAAAAATATTCGCTAAAAATCAACTTAACATGGAAAAATACAGACCCACCATTATCGATTTACTGCACGAGAGCGTAAAAAAATACGCGAAAAATCCGTTCCTTTGGGAAAAACCCACAACAGAATACCTTCCAACCAGCTACGAAGAGACGCGTAGTCAGGCTCAGGAGATAGCTGCCGGACTGCTCTCGCTGGGAATAAAAAACGGCGAAAAAATCGCCTTGCTTTCCGAAGGCCGTAATGCCTGGATTATCAGCGAGCTGGGAATACTGTACACAGGAGCAGTAAATGTCCCCTTGTCCATCAAACTCGAGGAAAGCAACGACCTTGTTTTCAGAATTTTGCATTCTGAATCCCGGTTTATTTTTGTGTCGGGTGGTCAGCTGAAGAAAATCAGAACGATTGCTGCGCAGCTGCCCGATGTAGAAAAAATAATTGTTTTCGACGAACAAACAGCTTACGAGGATAACGAAATGCCAATCAGGGAATTGGTACTGGCGGGAAAAGAATTTCTTCGCAAAAATCCAGGAGTGGTGGAAGAAACAGCCAAAGCCATACAACCCGATGATTTGGCTACAATCAGTTACACATCCGGAACTACTGCCGATCCCAAAGGTGTGATGCTCACTCACCGGAATTACACGGCCAATGTCGAACAGGCATTGACTCTGATGACCATACCTCCCGAGTTCAAAACGCTGATTATTCTTCCGCTCGACCATTGCTTTGCCCATGTGGCCGGATTTTACAGTTTTATGGCCAGTGGCGCCAGCGTAGCCACGGTTCAGTCCGGTAAAACAGGTATGGAAACGCTCAAAAATATTCCCGTAAACATCAAGGAAATTAAACCTGATTTGCTGTTAAGCGTGCCGGCTTTGGCCAAAAATTTCCGGAAAAACATCATTTCGGGTATTCATGCAAAAGGACCGGTAGCAACGCGGCTTTTCAATTTTGCCATGGATATGGCTTATGATTACAATAAGGAAGGATACAACAAAGGCGAAGGATTGCAGGCGCTAAAAAAACCGTTGTTACTACTTTTCGATAAAATTCTTTTTTCAAAAGTCCGCGAAGGATTAGGCGGAAATCTGCAGTATTTCATCGGCGGAGGTGCCTTGCTCGATATCGATTTACAACGGTTCTTTTATGCCGTAGGTATGCCCATGTTTCAGGGATACGGACTCTCGGAAGCTACTCCCATTATTTCGTCGAACGGACAAAAACGCCATAAACTGGGTTCATCGGGGTATTTGGTTCGTCCGATGGAACTAAAAATCAGAGATGATGAAGGTAACGAACTGCCAAACTATCAGAAAGGAGAAATCACCATCAAAGGCGAGAACGTGATGAAAGGATACTACCGGAACGAAAAATCGACCGCAGAAACAATCAGAAACGGCTGGCTGCACACCGGTGATATGGGATACATGGACGACGACGGATTTCTCTATGTGCTGGGCAGGTTCAAAAGCCTGTTAATTGCCAGCGATGGTGAAAAATACAGTCCCGAAGGTATTGAAGAGGCTATTGTTGAAAATTCGTATTTTATCGATCAGGTAGTGCTGCACAACAATCAAAACCCATTCACTTCCGCCCTGATTGTGCCTAACAAAGAGGCATTGAAGCGGTATGTTCACCGCAAACAACCGGAACTTAGCTGGGAAAGCAGAGAAGCCAAAGAGCTCGCAATAAACAAACTCCAACGCGAAATACAGCAATACCGCAAAGGCGGAAAACACGAAGGTATTTTTCCGGAACGGTGGCTGCCAAGTGCAGTGGCTATTGTTGGTGAATCCTTTACTGAACAAAACGGCCTTGTAAACAGCACCATGAAGGTTATCCGCGGAAAAGTAGAAGAAAGGTATGCCGACCGGATTGCCGCCCTGTATGAAAGCAATGGCAAAGAGATTGTCAATCAGGCGAATATCGATGCATTGAGCTGACGGGATTATACTGTCGGGATGACTCCAAGTTACCCCGACAGTCAGATAGACGGAATTAATCCGGATTCATTCTTTCTTTCCCGGCTTTTAAGCTTCCCATTTCGCATGTCGCAAATATCCCGAAAGGATGAAAACTCCAGGTATTCAGCACTTTTTGTCAAACCTGCTTTCACCGGATTATTGTGAATATCATTGCAACTTAGTGGTGGATATTCTCTTTCCGGATTATGTGAATTTTGACCAAAGACTGTTGAAAAAGAGATATTATTTACATTTTTTTAAAAAGAATCTATGAAAAAATTTCTTTTTTTATTTGTTTTCGTTTCTGCTTTAGTAAACGCTCAGGTAACGCTGAAAGTCACTTCTATACCCTCAAATACACCGGCCGGATCTGTGCTGTATGCCTCCGGAAGCTTCAACAACTGGAATCCAGCAGGAACTCCGCTGGTTTCCGACGGAGCAGGAAATTACACTTGCACCATTCCGGAAGGAACAGGAGTTGCTGAATTCAAGTTTACGCGGGGAAGTTGGGCAACTGTAGAAGGAAACGCCGAGGGAAAATTTTTACCAAACAGAAAATTTACCTTCACCGGAAGTCCGCAAACACTCAACCTCACTATTCTTACCTGGGAAGATACGGGTGCCGGAAATCCCGGTACAGCGGCCTCGAATGTACAAATCATGAGCAATTCATTCTACATGCCTCAGCTGGATAGAAACCGAAAAATCTGGATTTATTTGCCGCCGGATTATCAAACGGGCACCAAAACGTATCCTGTCATTTATATGGAGGACGGACAAAATTTATTTGATAATGCGACAGCCTTTTCAGGAGAGTGGCAGGTGGATGAAACGCTGAACAACCTTTTTGCTCAGGGTGATTACGGTGTAATAGTCGTGGGTATTGATAATGGCGGTTCTGAGAGAATAAACGAATACACGCCATGGAACAATGCGCAGTACGGAGGCGGTGATGGAGATAAATATATGCAGTTTGTGGCCGAAACATTGAAACCGTATGTAGATGCAAACTACAGAACAAAGCCGGAGTCTGAATTTAATGCTCTGATTGGAAGCTCTTTGGGAGCCCTGATTTCTACTTATGGCGGTATTAAATACAGTGGAATTTTTTCCAAAATCGGTTCCTTCAGTCCGGCTTACTGGATCGTTTCATCACAATTCAACGCTTACATTACCAATGCGACTGAAAATCTTTCAGGAATGAGAATTTATTTTGTAGCAGGTCAGAATGAAAGTACTTCGATGGCAGGTGATATTAATACTGTGAAAAATAATCTGCAAAACAAAGGAATGACAGCAGCCAATACAATGGTAAAGCTGGACTCCTACGGTCAGCACAATGAAAACTACTGGAAAGGTGAATTTGGCGCTGCTTACCAATGGCTTTTTCAACACACACCGATGAGTACAAAAGACATTTCGTTGGAAAAACTGCGTGTTCATTTCTCGAAAAATAAGATTTATGTGAAGGGTGTTCACCTAAACGCTGATGCTTCAATTTATGATTTGACCGGAAAATTTGTTGAAAAAATAACATTGAATAATGGCTGGAACAAGTTGAAAAACTCATTACCAAAAGGAAATTACATCCTTAACCTTCCAACTCAGTCAGTTACTTTTTTGGTGATGTGAAGAGAACAGAAATCAGACTTAAGCGGTAACGACGATTCACCATTAGAATTTATTCCGTTGTGAAAACATGTAAAGCGGGGTTAGCACCTCGCTTTTTTTTGTTTTTCTCTTAAGAAACAAATTAAGATTTGTTTCTATTTTTTGTTGGAAGATAAAATCTCCTGGAAACTTGATTCAAGGTGCAAAGGCGGTAAATAAATCTTTAAAAATAGGGGGTAAGAAAAACATGTAACAAGTTTCTCAAAACATGTACATGTTTTGAGATAATATGTACTACTTCTTTGAGGTGTCCGGA
>JAGPGR010000219.1 GCA_018055865.1 Paludibacteraceae bacterium
CACGTAAAGATAGCAGCGCACTTGTACATCTGTGCATAGAAAGCGGTAATCAAAAAAGGTTCATTAAACGTTCATTGACCCCTCCGGGGCAGTGGACGTTTTTTTTTATTATAAAATTCAGAAAAACAACCGTATGTTTTTAAAAAATGTCCGTATGTTTTGTTCAAAAAGACCGTATGTTTTGTTCAAAATGTCCGTATGTTTTAAAAAAAAGACCGTATGTTTTTTTAAAGATATACTGATGCTTCGTTAAACCGGAACTTTTGCTGAAAAAGTGCACCTTTTTTTAATTCACCTTCACAAAAATAACTGATTCGGAGCTATTAAAGTGCAAAATTTCAATAATAACTATTAATTATTATTAATCGAAGCACTAAAAGACTTATTTCGCTCCTTGCTATCGAAGTCATCTTGACTTTTTTTAAAACAATAGAAAACATAGAATAATTTATACTTATTCTCATATATTCGGAAACATAGTGAAAAATATCTTCGATATTTTTAAACTATTGTTATCGAAATTAAATAAAACAGCACGAAAATTCAATAAAATAAGACTATTGTTCTCTATGTTTTAAAAGTCGAGACGAGTTCATCAAGTGATAGAATAGCTCGATTTTATCGCGTGGCTACAAGCTCCAAATGAATACCATGTCCAATTATCCTTTTCTTCCCGCATCATCCATTCATCAATCGCAAAGTCTCCTGACACATTTTTAGTTGCCACGCCTTTTAAGGCGTATTTTGAAAGTCAAATTAAGGGCTTTAGCCCAACCTATATAAAACATTGGCTAAAGCCAAATTTCTTACTGACATTGAATCCGCCTTAAAAGGTGTGGCAATAGATTTCTCACTTCGTTCGAAATGGCAGTCAGAATTTTTTTATTCGGGAGTATATCGAAGGAACGTAATTTTTTTATCGTACAGTAATGTTTTGATTTAGTAAATACGAAAAATAACCCGTATAACGGGCTGAAACGTAAAAATATCCACTTGATGAAAGTTATTTCGGATAATAGCGATTAAAATTATATTCGTAACTTTGTAGCTAATAAAAATCAAAGAAATGAACGAAAATTACAAGCCACATAGCAACGAAGATAAGTTAGCTGAATTCGAGCGACTGCTTGAGATAATGAAGCGGCTCCGGGCAGAATGTCCATGGGATCGGGAGCAGACTTTCGAAAGCATCCGGAGCAACACAGTGGAAGAAACTTACGAACTTTCGGATGCTATTTTGGCTCAGGATATGCAGGAGATTAAAAAAGAACTAGGCGATTTATTGCTTCACATTGTTTTTTACTCCGAAATGGGCAGCGAAACCGGCGATTTTGATATTCATGATGTTTGCAAAACCATTAACGAAAAGCTGATATTCCGCCATCCGCACGTGTTTGGCGAAGTGAATGTGAACGGCGATACAGCGAAAGTGCTGGAAAACTGGGAAAACCTGAAACTGAAAGAAAAAGACGGAAACAAAACCGTGCTGGGCGGTGTTCCTGCCTCACTCCCAACAATGATCAAAGCCTATCGGATTCAGGAAAAGGCGGCTAGCGTGGGTTTTGACTGGGAATACCGGGAGCAGGTTTGGAACAAAGTGAAGGAGGAAATCGCTGAATTTCAGGCAGAAGCCGACAAAATGGACAGCGATAAAATGGAAGCCGAATTGGGAGATGTTTTTTTCAGTCTGGTAAATGCGGCCCGCCTTTACGACATCAACCCCGACACCGCTCTGGAACGCACCAATAAAAAATTTATCGAACGCTTCAACTTCCTCGAAGCCGAAACCATTACCAAAGGCCGGAATTTGAAAGAAATGACGCTGGCCGAAATGGATGAAATTTGGGAGAGGGCGAAGAATGAAGTCTGAACGTTGATTTTTGTGATTTATTTGATTTTAATGATAGTAAAAATACATCTTATGAGTTTTTTTTATCAATCAAATCATAATCTGAAACGCAGAATCTATTTTTTCCCAATCGCAAATCGTAAATAACTAAATTGCAAATTATTCAAGATGTTAGGAGCAATTTTTGGAGATATTGTGGGTTCAACCTACGAATTTTTCAACACAAGAAATTATAATTTTGAGATGTTTCCGCACGGGAGCAACTACACGGACGACAGCATACTGACCATTGCTGTGGCAGATGCGGTGCTTCGCGGAAAAGACTACGGAAAAACCATTTACGAGTGGGCAATGAAATATCCGAACCCAAAAGGAGCTTATGGAGGGTCGTTTTTCAGGTGGATGTATTCAGAAAAACAAGAGCCTTACGGAAGTTTCGGGAACGGCTCGGCTATGCGTGTAAGTGCTGTGGGATGGTTGTTTGACGATGAGGAAACCTTGCTTAACGAAGCTAAAAAAAGCGCTGAATGCACGCACAATCATCCCGAAGGCATAAAAGGAGCGCAAGCAACCGCTATGGCTGTTTTTCTGGCAAGAAAAGGAAAAAGCAAGGATTTTATCCAAACATATATCGAGCAGAAATTCGGTTATATTTTCAACCGAAGCGTAAATGAAATTCGGGAAAATTATACGTTCAACGAAACTTGCCAAGGCACAGTTCCCGAAGCCTTAACCTGCTTTTTTGAAAGTACATCTTTTGAAGATGCTATTCGCAAAGGCATTTCCATCGGTGGCGACAGTGACACGATTGGTGCAATTGTTGGCGGAATTGCCGAAGCATTTTACGGAATACCTGCTGATTTTGCCCAAAAAGCAATGAGTTTTCTGCCGGAAGATATGAAGGAAGTGCTTGATGAATTTCAGATTGCAAGAGCTAAAAAAGGATAACTTTCAAAACAAACAGTTCGGTGCTACGCTCCTTTTTAACTAATAGTTTGTTTCATTTTTAACATAATAAACTGAATAAGTTAACAGCATTTCAAACCTTTAATAAGGTTTAATCCATACTTTATAGAAAGAATAAATTTAACCACACGCACCAAAAGTCCCTCATGGGGGATTTAGGGGGCTTTTAACAACATATGCTCTACCCTGCTACTTTCGAACAAAAAATTTCATTTGACACCATTCGGCTCCGTCTGAAAGGATACTGCTTGTGTCCGATTGGCGAAGAAGAAGTTGACAAAATGAGATTTTCTGTTCATTTTCAAGAGATTACCGAACAACTTAGTCTGACAAATGAAATGCTTCAACTGATTACATCCGATTTGGATGAATTGCCGGTTGGAGACTTCTTTGATATCCGGAGTGCCCTCTCGCGGGTTCAGGTGGTGGGTTTGTATCTGGACGAAGGAGATATTTTTGATTTGAAACGCTCACTGGAAGCAGTCCGGAAATTGGTCAGTTTTATCAGCAAACAAAAAGAAGAACTTTTTCCACAACTTCATCTGCTTATTGCAGAAGTAAAATCATTTGCCCCGATAATCAAACAAATTGATGCCATACTCAATAAATTCGGCAAAATAAAAGATAATGCATCGGCTGAACTTGCCCGCATTCGCAAAGACATATTTCATACCCAGAGCGGCATTTCAAAAACGTTGAATTCCATACTTCGACAAGCCCAGGTCGATGGTTATGTGGAAAAAGATGTATCTCCCACCATTCGCGAAGGACGCCTGGTAATTCCCGTTTCACCGGCCTTCAAACGAAAAGTAAGCGGAATAGTTCACGATGAAAGCGCTACGGGTAAAACTGTATATATCGAGCCTCAGCAAGTGGTAGAAGCCAATAACCGGATAAGGGAACTGGAAAGCGAAGAACGAAGGGAAATTATCCGTATTCTGGTAGAATTTACAAACCAGCTCAGACCTTATTTTCAGGAAATTATTGAATCACAATTTTTTCTGGGTAAAATTGATTTTCTGCGAGCCAAATCGCTGTTTGCCAGAGAATTAAAAGCAATAAAGCCGAATGTGGAAGACTTGTGTCAGCTGGAATGGGATCGCGCCATTCACCCGCTGCTTTTTCTTTCGCTGAAAAAACAAAACCGGGAAGTAGTGCCGCTAAACATCGTTCTGAATGAAAATCAACGTATTCTGATTATTTCCGGACCTAACGCGGGCGGAAAATCGGTTTGCCTGAAAACAGTTGCACTGCTTCAATTCATGCTTCAATGTGGCATGCTGATACCGATTAACGAAAACAGCCGGTGTGGAGTTTTTC
>JAGPGR010000220.1 GCA_018055865.1 Paludibacteraceae bacterium
AGTTTTACGTAGGAATATACAATGTATTAAATAGACATAATCCATATCTGATTTTTTATGATGATAATCAATGGAAACATTTCAGTTTGCTACCCATAATACCAACAATCAGTTATAAAATATCATTTTAAGTTTGAAACAGTTGTTTCTTGTTAA
This sequence comes from Paludibacteraceae bacterium, assembly GCA_018055865.1. GTDB lineage: Bacteria > Bacteroidota > Bacteroidia > Bacteroidales > Paludibacteraceae > UPXZ01. Next base: position 157 of record JAGPGR010000220.1, read on the forward strand.
GCATAGAGTTTCACCCCCGGTCCACACGGATATGCAGAATAAATGAGCAAAGAATGGCGCTTGTCGGGTGTGATTTGCAATCACACCCTTTTGTACTATCAGGATTTATAATCCGTTTTCAAATAAATTCCATATATTTGCTGTGAAAATTTGTTTCCGGATTAAAAATCCTAATAATACAAAAGCAGGTTCCGAAAGCCTTCGGAACCAGCGACCAATGCACAACGTTTTTACAATTAAAAAACATATCCGGGAGGACGGGGCACTCAAAGACCTTCGGGCTGCCTGCTTCGAACCGGTTAACCAACTTTCGGGCTGCGCATGGAAAGAAGGCGCAAGTTATTACCAAACCACCAAAGATGCTTCCACCCAGTTCTTTTTCAGTCTCCTGCCCAAAGGAACCTACGTATTTGAATACGAGTTGTGGGTTAACAATACGGGTACTTTTAGCAGCGGAATTACCAGTGTGCAATGTCTGTACGCACCGGAATTTGTAAGTCATACGGGAGGAGAAAAGATTACTGTAAAATAGTACAGTTCAATAGATACGATAAAAAAGAGGATGTTCTGATTTCAGAACACCCTCTTTTATTTTGTAATGTAACGTAAATTACTTTGCAAAAGCATGACGGAAACCCTGCACGTCGTTCCAGTGACCGCGTGTAAAGTCGGGGATGGCTACAGGTGCCGAATTATTTTCAAGTGAAATTTTAGTAAGCGGTGCCAGGCAGCTCCATTCGGCCAGGTCATACACATCCATATCCAGCGGTAATCCGTTTTGCAGGCAGTAAATCAAGCGATAGTCCATGATAAAGTCCATTCCACCATGACCGCCCACTTTTTTTGCCGTTTCTTCCAACTCAACGTGAATTGGGTGTTTGTATTGTTTCATTAACGCAGTTCTCACCTCGGCAGATACAAATGAGTGTGCGTTCAGATTTTCGTGGTTGGGAGTCACAGATGAGTCAATCTGATCACCTTGAACGGCATATCCCTGAGTTGGATATTTCGTAGCATAGCCTTTGGTTCCGGCTACATTATAGAGGCGAGAGTATGGTCTCGGAGTAGCCACATCGTGTTGAATCTGAATGGTTTTACCCTTTTCGGTGCGAATCATGGTCATTGTGAGCTGTCCGTTCTGAAAGTCGGTCATTTTCTCACCCCGTTTTTTCTCCAGAAATGCCGGAATGCTTACCGGTTTGCTGTCCATGGCCACCAGGTAATTCATTTTGTCGCCCCGGTGAATATCGAGCGCCTGACAGGCAGGTCCCATACCATGTGTGGCGTAAATATCCCCCCGGTTATGTTTGTTGAATTCCATTCTCCAGTCGCCTTCGTAAGATTCCCAGAAATCTTCCAATTGGTGAATATAAGCACCTTCGGCATACAACGGTTCGCCAAACACCCCTTTCTGAAGCATATTCAGCGTGGTCAATTCAAAAAAGTCGTACACGCAGTTTTCGAGCATCATACAATGTTTTTGAGTACGTTCAGCTGTATTTACTACATTCCAAATGTCTTCCAGAGTCATTGCAGCAGGCACTTCTACCGCTACATGTTTTCCCTGCTCCATGGCATATACGGTCATCGGGGCATGGCGTTTCCAATCGGTAACAATGTATATCAAATCAATATCATCGCGTTCGCACATGGCTTTCCAGGCATCTTCACTTCCTGAGTAACCGGTAGCACGCGGCAATCCGGCTTTTTCAAGAATTTTTTGCGATCTTTCCACCCGGTCGGGATGCAGGTCACACAACGCTTTGATTTCTACTCCCGGAATATAAGTAAAACGTTCAACAGCTCCGGGTCCTCGCATGCCGAGACCAATGAAACCGACGCGAACTACATCCATTTTTGGTGTAGTGAGCTGGAATACATGCTTTTGACCGGCCGGACGAACTGGAATTACAGTTTGAATGGGTTGGAATACATTGCTTGTTTGCTGAGCAACTTGTTTGGTGGAGCTACAAGCTGATAGAGCAATGACTGCTATCAGCAATAAACTGAATACTTTTTTCATAAATTTATTAATTATTTATTAGTTATTTAAGGAACTGCAAAAATAATTATTTTTTTGGTAATTTCCTACATATCAAAACAAAACAAATATCGATTGCAAACGTTTGCGATTTATATTTAACTTTATAGTTGCATCCCATACAAAAATTTTCATTTTTTAAACTATTTATGAACATTAATCTGGTTTTAAGCATTACAAACTTAGATAAAAAAAATTTTCAACTTAACAATATATTAATTATAAACATTAAAATCATGAAATTAAGAAGTTTTTTACTGATGTCATTGGTTTCATTTGCTTCATTGCTAGCCGCTCAAACCGAAGACAGCAAGTTTGCTATTGGTTTGTCAGGTGGTCTGAATGAGTACAATGGTGACCTTGGAAATGGGTTATTCAAATTTAATCCCATTAATCCTCTTGGAGCTCTTTCTTTATCTACTTACGTGAGTCCTTCCTTTAATTTAGGAGTACAGGGCAGTTTTGGTAAATACGGCTATACCGGAAGTTATCAGAATCCTCTCCTGGAAGCTGCACAAAACATCGAATTTGCAGGTAACAAATACGATGCATTCATGTTTTTGGAGTACAAACTGAACAACGGGTATCTGCTGAGCAAAAATTCAAAATTTGCTCCATTTCTTACTGCCGGTATAGGCCTTGCAGGATATCTGGAAAATAACAACGACGGTAAAATTCAACCTTTCCCGATGGATCTGATAACTCCGGTTGGTGCAGGTCTGAAATTTCAGTTTACCGACAATTTGGCTGTTCAGTACAAATATCTGTATAGCTTCACCAATCACGACGAACATGATTTGACCCGTATGATTGACAAAAACGATGGTTTTGGTCAGCATCTTTTAGGAGTTGTCATTTCGTTAGGCAAAGCTAAAGACGCTGACGGAGATGGTGTAACGGATAAAAAAGACAGATGTCCGGATACTCCTGCAGGTGTAGTAGTTGATGCCAACGGTTGTCCGGTTGACAGAGACGGCGACGGCATAGCTGACTACCTGGATGAATGTCCCGAAGTAGCCGGTGTGAAAGCACTGAACGGATGCCCGGATGCTGATGGCGATGGAGTGACAGATGCGAAAGACTTATGCCCGAATACTCCGGCCGGAGTGAAGGTAGATGGCAACGGATGTCCGCTCGACCGTGACGGTGACGGAGTAGCTGATTACCTGGACAAATGTCCGGATGTTGTAGGCGTTCCATTATATAATGGTTGCCCCGATACGGATGGCGACGGTGTTCCGGATTATAAAGACAAATGTCCTACAGTGGCAGGACCGGTAGAAAACGACGGTTGCCCGGAAGAAGCACATGCATTGGTACAATCTCTCGAAGGCATTCAATTTGAATTTGACAGCGATGTAATTAAAGCAGAATCATATTCTACGCTTGATGCAGCTGCTGAAACCTTGAAAAAACAAGCTAACTTCAACCTGGATATAGCCGGACATACCGACAACATTGGTGAAGATGCTTATAACCAGAATCTGTCTGAAAGACGTGCAAGCGCAGTAGTTAAATACCTTACTGAAAAAGGTATTGATGCAGCCAGACTGAAACCGGCCGGATTTGGTGAAACTCAACCCATAGCAGACAATGAATCTCCGGAAGGAAGGGCTAAAAACCGCCGTGTAGATTTCAAGGTGAACTATTAAATGACATATAACTGACAAAATGCTCCATCGATGATTCGGTGGGGCATTTTTTATTTAAAAAATATTGAATTTGACTCAAATGCAACAATCATTTCTTACATTTGCATGAATGATTAACCGGAAAACACCCGCTATGAATAAAACAGAAAAACCTGCCAAAACACGTTCGCCCTGGGCGTGGATTCCCACTCTTTATTTTGCAGAAGGAATTCCCTATGTAGTAGCCATGACTGTAGCCGTAATCATGTACAAGCGGCTCGGAATCTCTAATACCGACATTGCC
>JAGPGR010000222.1 GCA_018055865.1 Paludibacteraceae bacterium
GGTTAAAAATGTTCCTTTCGGGATAACGATGACTCCGCCTCCGGAATTGGCTGCTTTATCTATTACTGCCTGAATCTGAGTAGTTTGAAGCAGGTTGCTGTCTTTTTTCACACCATGTTTGGTAATGATGTATTCTTTCCCCGGTGTTTTGTAATTTACGGTTTCAGTCTGACGAAACCAATCCGGAATGGGTGTTCCATCGGGAAATAAATCGGCTGCCGTGATATTGATACTGAACAAAATGGCAGCTATCAGCAGAAATGGTTGTTTTAGTTTTCTCATATTGATGTTTTGTGTTTTAAACTTATTTCGTTTCCGGATTGTAACTCCGGAAAGTAATATTTTCTTCGTTGAAATTCAACACGTTATACACGTTGTTATAGAATTTATTGATTTTTCCGACCTGTATATTTTTAATGCTGACATTGGAAACCGGCAGGCGTGAATCACCTTTCAAATCATAAACAGCATCTGCCGATTCACAGGTAACGTTGTTCATATAGATTCCATCTATTTTGGTAATTCGGGTTTCGTACGTTGGCACCAGATCTTTCCACTGATAGAGAACCTCGGTATCAATTTCCAGTACGCGCTGAGCGGCAGTACCTCTTACGTTCTCCATGATAATATTTTCAACAAATCCGCCTCTGCGATGGTTTGTTTTCACAAAAAACATCCTCATGACCGAATTTTTGACTTCACAATCGTGCATATACACATTGCGCACGCCGCCCGACATTTCGCTGCCAATTCCGAGCAACACGTGACCTTTCACTACGGTACAATTCCGGATTACAATGTTCTCACTGGGTGTATTCAGCCTCCAGGCATCGCGGTTTCGTCCGGCCTTGATTACCACCGCATCATCCCCCTGGTCAAACGTACAATCTTCCACCAGAAAATTACGGGTCATCTCCAGATCAATGCCGTCGTTGTTGTGACCGTGAGCCACCACATCAAGATTACGGGCAATGCCGTTTTCACACAGATACATGTGAATAGTCCAGAACGGACTTTCACGGATTTTGAAACCATCGAGCAATACATTTTTGCACCTGTTGAAATGAATAAGATGCGGACGCAGGTTATTTTCTCCGGCAGCCATTTGGCGTTGTTCCACAGGCACATCCGTTGATGCCTGCGTGTAAAGCTCTTTCAGCGCATTCATGTGGGCTTCGGGGCGTCCAAACCATGTTTTCCATAAATCCATTTTGGGTTTCAGGGTTCCTTTGCCGGTAATGGCTATGTTTTCACACCGGAAAGCATACACCAGCGGTGAATAGTTGTAACACTCCAATCCTTCCCACGAAGTCATCACAGCCGGCAGGTAATCCGCTGGATTGTCGGTAAAACTCAATACGGCATTTTCTTCCAGCTGCAGATTTACATTGCTTTTGAAATGAACCGGTCCGGTAAGCCAGACTCCTGCCGGCACCACAACACGCCCGCCTCCTGCTTTATTGCATGCTCCGATGGCTTTGGTTATGGCTTTTGTATTGTCGAAAACACCGCCCGGTTTTGCTCCGTACCTGGTGATAGGAAAATCTTTATCCGGAAATATAAATTCCCTGATCGGCTCCATTTTGAAAGGAGCATCAACAGTGATCGTTTTGTAATTTTCACCACCGAAAACTCCCAATGTAAGACTTAAAAAAAGTAAAAATCCGCTTATTCTTTTCAAATTTGTCATTTTATCCAGGTATTATTCATTTCTAACTATTTGATATTCAATGCACCATTTTGACTATTAATAACCTTTACCTTTGGCGCTTCCATTCTAAAATCAGAATTTCCAACTGAAAATCCGGCTTCTTATGGGAAAATAGTCAGGAGTAACTTTCTTCACTTGCAATATTTAATGGATTATTTTTTGGGATTGAGCGTTACGTACACATAATCCTTAAATTCAAAGCCGCGGAATGTTACCGTCAACTCAATTTTGGTCCTTTTTCCACGAGGGATATCTTTTCCGGTTACAATTCTGGCGTTCTGGTTGCCGCCAATCGACCAGATGTAAGAATCATAGATATCGGCGGCCTCCAACGTTATGTGATCTGAATCGACTACCATTTCTTTTTCTTCGAAGATTTTCCCCAAATCACTTCCAAAATAAAACCCCGGCTGCGTTGGTTGATTATATGCCACATTTTGGGTTGCAATGCTTATGCGGTAAACCGGATCTTCGAGAAAAGTGTGAAAACGATATGGGGTTTCGTAAGGAGTGAGGTATATGCGCAGGTTTTTATTATCCCTCGTTCTCAGTAGAATTTCTTCTCTCCAGTCACCCACTATATCGGCTGAAAGAGTTGGATTGGATTTTGATCCGTTATTTCTTCTGCATTCCTCACAATCAAACAACAATTCACTTACACCTTCCAACGAATTGTATTTGGATATCCGGGTTCCATCCAGCAATTCGCGCGACAAATCGCCATCCCACCAGGAAGCCATATTGATAGAAATACCGCGGGTTGCAGGATTAATCACTTCACCTTTTATATTTCGTATTCCCTGCGAAGCAATTGACCACATCTCAACGCCTTTAGAGTTAGGATCAATATCTGCTGCCATACAGCGTCCTACGTCAATATTACTTTTAACCTGAAAAATAACTTTTCCTGTTGCGGCATCGCGAAAAGAGGAGCCATCTTTTTTATTTTCATGACAATCCCAAACCTGTAATTGGCGGCTTGAAGGATCAAAAGCGGTCAGATGCATGGCATCTCCGTGCCCCATTCGGGTGGAATAGAGCCCTTTACCGTCGTTATCAATGGCACAGGAACCGTAAATAATTTCATCGCATCCGTCGCCATCCACATCCCCTACTCTCAGGTTGTGATGTCCCTGCCCGGCATAAGCTTTGTTTCCTTTTTCATCAGAATCAAACACCCATCGGCTTGTCAGTTCGCCGTTTTTGAAATCAAACGCAGCGAGGACTGTGCGTGTATAATATCCGCGGCACATCACCACACTCGGATGTACGCCATCCAGATAGGCTACACAGGCTAAGAAGCGGTCGGATCTGTTTCCCCTCGTGTCACCCCATTCCCCGGGATTTCCTCTTGCCGGAATGTAATCAACCGTTTTCAGTGCTTTGCCTGTCAATCCTTCAAAAACAGTCAGGTATTCAGGTCCGCTCAATATCCTGCCCACTTCATTGCGATGGTCTGCATCTTTATCTCCAAGGATATTTCCCTGACCATCAACTGTTCCATCGGCAGTTTTCATTACTATTTCTGCTTTGTTGTCGCCGTCCAGATCATACACCATAAATTGCGTGTAATGCGCGCCGGCACGGATATTTTTCCCCATGTTTATTCTCCACAGTTTCTCTCCGCTTAACTTATAGCAGTCAAAGTAAACGTTTTCGGTAAAGCCGTCGTGGGCGTTGTCACGTGCATTGGAAGGTTCCCATTTCAGGATAATTTCGTATTCGCCGTCACCGTCCACATCGCCTATTGATGCATCGTTGGCATTGTAAAAAAGAGGTCTGCCATTGGCCATCAAACCGCCTTCGGGTATGTCCAGCGGAATATTAATATAACCTGAATTATTTTGATTCAGTGAAAATGCAAAACGTTCCGGATTTTCATTTTTTGTGGTATGAATGGTTCTTACTTCGTAGTGTAATGCTTCCGGAGAAGCTGTTTTATCTTTGAAATAAGTCGTGTTTTGAACAGGAAATGTGTTGATTTTTTGACCGTTTCGGTAAATATCGAAAGACGTATTGATGGGATCGGAAGAAAAATACCTCCAGCTGACGTTTACAGTGCTGTCGTTCTCGCGCACGGCCACTAACCCACGCCCCGGTTTTTCTTTTTTCAGCCGGGAAAAATCATAAGCAGGGCCAGATGTTTGATGGTTTTTGGCGGAAACAACTATATTGAGTGAAAGGGCTAAGCACAAGAGTAGATACGTGTTTTTATACATAATATTTTTTTACAGGTTATAAAAAAATAACGACAATTTGACAAATAAATGACTTTCGTAGTCAAATTGACACAAAAATAGGAATAAAGCAAGAAAGGAAGTGTATATAAATGATTTTTATGTTCCGATATTTGATATTTAAGACATACTTACCTGCCTGTTCTGAA
>JAGPGR010000221.1 GCA_018055865.1 Paludibacteraceae bacterium
ATTGCCTGCCTGGCACTTGCTGATTTTTTCAGGATATAAGTTAAACTTTCAGAGGCTATGTCTTCTTGTGAACCTTTAATTCTGTTATTATCAGTATTGCCGGAATATCCAGTTATAAAATTGGTCATTCTGTGTATTTTTTGTATTTTCTTTTTAATTAAAAAAAACTATTGCATTTTCTGAAAGATAATTATGTGAACGGTACTTAATCCTGCTTTTCGCTTATTTTAAGCAGCCAGTTGAAAACGTTCAAATGTTTTATACCTCTTCGGTTTTGAGTGAATGAATCTGTTGTGAGCAAATACTTTGGATAGTTGTCGTTGACTTTCTCTAATGCACCAAACTCTCGCTCAACGGTACTTTTGTCGGTCATTTGCCATGCAACCTGGTAGTATTCCATATCTCCGGTTGGGGTTTTGCAAACAAAATCCACTTCGGTATTTCGGTCGGTGCCTGTCCATACTTTGTTACCTCTACGCAACAGTTCTAAATAAACGATATTCTCAAGTATATGCCCTCTGTCGGTTATTCGTTCTTTACCAACCAGGATATTCAATAACCCTGCGTCTACCAAATAGTATTTTTCCTGCGTAGCCAATTGTTTTTTGCCTTTTAAATCGAAGCGGTTTATTTTATAAAACACAAAACTCTCGACCAAATACTCCAGGTATTTTTCTACAGTGGCATGATGAATTGATTGTCCGTCTTGCTTGAGTGTTTTGGAAATATTTCCCGGTGAAAGTGGGTTTCCAATATTAGATGCAACAAATTTCACGATATTCGTAAAAGCGCGCTTATCGTTTATTTGGTGGCGTTTTGTTATATCTTTTTCAATTATTGTAGTGTAAATGGCCTCCAGATATTCGTAAATTTTATCAAAACCGTTTTCCCTTAGTTCTACACCTTTGGGAAGTGAAGTTTCATTAACATAATCAAAAAACAAAGCCTCATAATTGAGATACCTGTTACTCGTGTCAATCGTGCGTGCTGTTAAGTATTCGTTGAACGAGAAGGGTAAAATAGAAATTTCGATGTAACGTCCGCTCAGTAAAGTTGCCAGTTCGCTGCTCAACAAAAATGCGTTTGATCCTGTGATGTAAACATCTGTATTTTCGGTGGCAAAAAGTCCGTCCACTAATTTTTCAAAAAGTGGAATATTTTGCACTTCGTCCAAAAAAACATAGTTTGATTTGTCGGGTTGTAATTTTTTCTTTATCTCAAAATAAATATCACTCCATGTTTTGTCCAGGTAATTTTCGGGCAGTTCAAAATTATAAAACTGCATTTGCCGTTTGTCTATACCATGTTTTAGTAAATATTCCCTGTAAAGTTGGAGCAAAGTGCTTTTGCCGGACCTGCGCAAGCCACTCACAACCTTAATGAGGTCTTTGTCTTTGTAAGACAGCAACTTGTCTATATATTCCTTGCGGTTAATGTAATTATTCATAGGGCAAAGATATAAAATAAATTATCAAAACATGCATAAATTGCAAGTTTTGATAATAATTGATCTCAGGTATTTCTTACTAGCCCTTAAATTAATTTTTAGCAAAATATACCGTTTTACAGTAATTAACGCAAAAGATTTATCTAAGAGTCCACTCCGAAAAGTCATATTTTTATCTTTTACCCCTAAATCCCCTGAAGGGGACTTTCGAAGAGTGCTGATTTTCAGATTTTTCGCCTTATAGCTAAAGGGTCGAAAAAGTCAGAAAATCAAAACAAGTGGTTTTCGGAGTGGACTCATATTTGTAAAGCATTATTTTGTCGGACAAAAACTACCTATTTAAATCGTTTATCAGATGTTTACAGCCATAATTATCGACGACGAACAAAACTCATCCGAATTTCTGAATAATTTGCTGAAAAGGTATTTCAGTTCAACGTTTCACGTGTACGGCACCGCCGCCGGCGTAGCCGAAGGAGTGGAATTAATTCACCAGTACAATCCCGATATTGTGTTTCTCGACATTGAAATGCCTCATGAAAACGGGTTCAGGCTTTTCGAATATTTCAACGGCGACTACACATTCGAAGTGGTTTTTACAACCGCTCACGAAGAATACGCCATTAAAGCCATCAAAAATGAGGCTTTCGATTATTTGCTCAAACCGGTCGATCAGACAGACGTGCTGAGTTTGATTAAAAGACTGGAGAAAAAGCAGAAGGAAAAGACAAACAATGATCTGTCAATTTTCACCGTAAACAAGAACAACTCACGTAAAATCCCCCTGCCTTCACAGTACGGCACGTTTTATATGGACGAAAGCTTTTTCTTATACGCCAAAGCTGCCGGTGCCTATTGCGAAATCAACCTGATTGACGGTCGAAAAGTAATACTTTCGAAATCGCTGGGTGATTTTGAAGAGATGACAACGGATTTTAATTTCTTCAGGACACATAAATCGTACATCATCAACCTCGATTATGTGGGTGAACTTGTAAAAAAGGATGGATATCAGATTATCATGAAAAACAACGTTACGATTCCGTTGTCCACAAGGCGCAGGGATGAATTTATCACCAAAATATAGCAAACTGATACTATTGCTGGCAGGATTGACTTATTTTGCAACAGGTTTTTCGTACAACACCATAAACTACACGGCAAAAAACGGGATCCTGAGCAACTCTGTGCGGAAAATTTTCATTGACAATACTCACCGTGTGTGGATAGGAACCGACAACGGTGTGAGCTGCATGACCGGCAACGGAATTGTCAATTACATCTACTCCCACGGACTCACTCACCACCGAATCTGGGAAATTGTACAAACACCTGACAGCACCTTGTGGTTTGGCTCACACGGTCGTGGACTGTATCGTTTCAGAAATAATCGTTTTACTCACTTCCCGCTGCCCGAGTCATCAGGGGGTGAGAATAACGCCATACGCAAAATCAAATCTTTCGGCAGCTATCTGTACATTGGGTCCAAGCAGGGACTGAGTATTTTTGATCCCGCTACCGGCAAATATATACCTTTCAGAAACGAAACTTTTAATTATAGGGGTCAGATCCTCGATTTTTTTGAGTACAAAACCAAACTCTATTTTTTAACGCATCAGGATGGAACTTTCGAAATAAATCCAACACAAAAATCTGTAAAACGGATACGGTTTAATACCTGGGAAAGTATTTATGGTTACTCAGCTTATACTTTCAATGACTCCATTTACATTGCGCGAACACACTTTAATAAAAATGAACGTCACAATCTGCTCAGATGGCAAACGGATGATTATCTCACTGGTGTAAAACCCGACTCGGTTGAAGTTCAGACTGTTATTTGGGAATTTACTCACACTCCTTCCAACGAAATGTACATGGTATGCTACGGTGTGCACGACGAAAGCGGTGGACTTTACAAGCTCGCAGGAAATAAAACGGTACGAATGAATGAAGCGATGGGCATCGAAAGCAATAAACTCTGGGATATCAAATTCGACAGTGTAACCAATAAATTATACATCGCTTCGCTGGATAAGGGATTGTATGTCGTTGATTTTAACCGGGTAGCTGCACCAAACAGGTATTTTTCCAACTCTGACATACTCGATGTGAAAATTTCGGGTAAAAAGGTTTTTGTCATGACACACAATGCTGTTTCGCTGATTGAGGACAATGCCGTTGTAAAAACCATCTCCTTAAACGAAATAAAAAAATGGCTGAATAGAACCAGACCAAAGTTATATATTGATGACTTTGAATCAAATACCCTCGACCAATTGTCCGATATGAGTATTTCGGAAAATTATCTGGCTATAAACTCCAATTTCGCCGCTATTCGCCTGGATCATAATCTGAATCTTGTGGACTACATGAAAGTGAATGTGGGCGGGAAAATCGTTTTTCTTAGCAACAATGCAGTGCTGCGGACTCACAACTACGGACGTTTGCGTATGTTCGACGAATTTGGAAAAAATGAAATCGAAATTCTGAATTCACCTTCAAACAGAGGAAAAATACTAGTTGGAGGTCAGACAGAATTTACAATGGTAAATGATACTACCTACCTGTCTTTAGGCACAATCAGGAACCTTACCTACCTATTCAAACAAAACAGCAGAGAATTAAAAGAATACCTGAAGTTGGACAA
>JAGPGR010000223.1 GCA_018055865.1 Paludibacteraceae bacterium
GGTCATGCGCACCTTTGTCAACGGAAACCTGACCGACGACCGCCTAAAGGCTTACCCTGTTGTCATGCGGAATATTTCACGGGAATATAAAATTCCTTTGATAGATGTGAATCAGAAAACCAACGATTTAATTACTGTGCTGGGTGATAAAAAGTCCATTCCTTATTATCGTCACACCGAACCCGGAATAGATCCCACCAAACCCGATGGAATAAAAGATGATACGCACATGATGGAAAAAGGGGCAAACCAGGTGGCTTTTTTTGTGGCAGAAGGAATAAAAGAACTGCAATTGAAAGGATTGAGTGAACACGTTAAATCAGACGACAACATTTACTCAATCCGGAACGTATTGTCCGTAAAGAATGAATACGTTTATTTGTTTTCTTATTTCAAAGGCAATGGCGACGGACTACACCTGGCTTACAGCATGGATGGATTAGAATGGAAATCGCTGAAGAATGATTCCATTTTTCTGAAACCCGAAATCGGTAAAGACAAACTGATGCGCGACCCGAGCATCGTGCAGGATAATAACGGAGTATTTCACATGGTGTGGACTTCCGGCTGGTGGGACAAAGGGATTGGATATGCCTCATCCAAAGATTTGAAAAATTGGTCGGCTCAAAAGAACATTCCTGTGATGGAAAAATTTCCTGAAACAAGAAATACATGGGCACCCGAATTGTTTTATGATAAAAAAACGAAACTTTTTTACATTTTCTGGGCTTCCACCATTCCCGGTGCGTTCTCCGAAATTAAAACTTCGGAAAGTGAAAAAGGATTGAACCACAAACAGTATTATGTTACCACTAAAGATTTCAATACCTTCAGCGAAACAAAACTCTTTTACAACCCCGGATTCAGTGTCATCGACGGAGCAATTTTGGAAAAGGATAATCATTATTATTTATTTATCAAAAATGAGAATTCTAATCCTCCTGAAAAGAATATCCGGGTGGTTTCTAACAGCAAGCCTTTCAATTTTCCAACTAAAGTTTCAGCTCCAATAACCGGAAAATATTGGGCGGAAGGACCTACTCCACTGCAGGTAGGAGAGTACGTGTATGTCTATTTCGACAAGTACCGCGACAAGAAATACGGGGCCGTTCGTAGCAAAAATATGACAGACTGGGAAGATGTTTCCGATTCGGTTTCTTTCCCCTCAGGGATAAGACACGGGACTGCATTTCAGGTAACCAAAAGCATTTTTAATGAGCTGAAAAAATAACAGAAAATGGTAGTAAATATCTGTTTATTTCTCAGGATATGAGTTTTGCGTTTTAATAAATTTTCCTAATCTAAGATGCTATTGGGAAATATCGTAGGTTAGAGGATGATGAGCGTAAGATTTTTGTTCATTTTAGTATACTGACATTACCTTTTTTCTTCTTACGATATTCACCCGGCGAACAGGCCATGGTTTTCGAAAAATCCGGCTGAAATAAAGCGGATTGTCAAAACCAACCATTTTGGCAATCTTGTTTATCTGATTTTGTATCACAAATAAACATCTGATATTCTACATGGATAAATTCAACAAAACGTACATTTTCGGTATCTCGATGGTTTCGGCCATGGGAGGTTTACTTTTTGGTTACGACTGGGTGGTTATAGGCGGTGCAAAACCTTTCTACGAGCGTTTTTTCGATATTGCGGGAATGCCTGCACAGCAAGCCTGGGCTATGAGTTCGGCACTTATCGGGTGCATCATTGGTGCCGTTTCTTCGGGGCTGATTTCAGATAAATACGGTCGAAAAAAACCTTTGCTTCTGGCGGCCACATTATTTACCATTTCAGCATTAGGTTCCGGTTTGGCATCGCAGTTTAATTTGTTTATTTTTTACCGGATACTCGGCGGTATTGGCATCGGACTTGCTTCGGCGCTTTCGCCCATGTACATTGCCGAAGTAGCTCCTGCCCGAATGCGGGGTAGATTTGTATCGCTCAACCAATTTACAATTGTAATTGGGATTCTTGCGGCACAAATTATTAATATGCTCATTGCTAAAGATGTGCCTTTAGATGCAAGCGATTCATTTATCAGAGAATCGTGGAACGGACAAATGGGTTGGCGCTGGATGTTTATGGCCGAAGTTGTTCCTGCTTTTTCCTTTTTCGTGTTAGTGTTTTTTGTACCAGAAAGCCCACGTTGGTTAATAAAATCGGGCAGACCGCAGCAGGCTTTACCAACGTTAATTAAAATTGGCGGCTCAATGTATGCTCAAAACGAAATGACTGAAATTGAAGCAACATTAAAAGATACTGCTTCAAAAGTTGATTTAAGAATACTGTTGAAACCCAAATTTCGAAAAGTGTTGGTTTTAGGAGTTTTTCTGGCTGTTTTTCAGCAATGGTGCGGTATTAATACAGTTTTTATTTATGCCGATGAAATATTTACCGCGGCCGGCTATGGTGTAAGCGATATGCTTTTTAATATTGTAATAACAGGAACAGTAAATCTTGTATTTACGCTTGTGGCCATGTTTACCGTTGACAAATGGGGACGTAAAAAGTTAATGGTGCTGGGAGCAGCCGGACTTGCAATTACTTATCTATTGCTCGGTAGTGCGTTTTATTTTGAGCTGAAAGGTGTGGCTGTTCTATCGTTGGTAGTGATTGCTATTGCCATTTATGCCATGTCGCTGGCACCCATTACCTGGGTAATTTTGTCCGAAATTTTCCCGAACCGGATTCGCGGAGCAGCTATGGCACTGGCAACTTTTGCCTTATGGACTGCCTGTTTTATTCTCACTTACACATTCCCTTTGCTCAACGCCGGACTTGGCGCTGCCGGAACTTTCTGGGTGTATGCAGCTATCTGTTTGGTCGGTTTTGTATTCATAGCATTAAAACTTCCCGAAACCAAGGGAAAAACGCTGGAAGAGATTGAAAAAGAACTTGTAAAGTAAAAACCCCTAGCCCCTAAAGGGGAATAAGAAATATTACAACTGATTATTACAATATTTATATGAATAGTAAAAACAATATAGAAAACGAAACTAACTCAGTTCCCCTTCAGGGGTTAGGGGTTACCAACTCCCCTTTAGGGGGTGGGGGTGAGGTGTTCTGTTGGCACGAGGATGTTATTATCCCAACCTACGAAACCGGTAAACCTGAAAAAAATCCGATTTTTCTGGAAAAACGTGTTTATCAGGGAAGCAGCGGTGTAGTTTATCCCTATCCGGTAGTGGAGAAAATTGAAGACGAAAAGCACGATAGAGTTTACAACGCTGTTTTTCTGGAAAATGAATATATCAGGGTGATGATTTTGCCCGAGTTGGGCGGTCGTGTGCAAATGGCCTATGACAAAATAAAACAACGTCATTTCATTTATTATAATCAGGTAATTAAGCCTGCATTGGTAGGACTTACCGGTCCGTGGATTTCGGGCGGTATTGAGTTCAACTGGCCACAACATCATCGTCCGAGCACTTTTTTGCCTGTGGATCATACCATCGAAAACAATGCTGATGGTAGCGTTACGGTTTGGGTAAGCGAAAACGAAAAGATGTTTCACCAAAAAGGGATGGCCGGGTTTACGCTTTATCCCGGAAAAGCTTATCTTGAAATAAAAGGAAAACTGTACAATCCTACCCCTGTTCCGCAGACTTTCTTGTGGTGGGCTAATCCGGCTGTGGCAGTGAATAAACATTATCAGTCAGTTTTTCCGCCCGATGTACATGCCGTATTCGATCATGGAAAACGCGATGTTTCCACGTTTCCAATTGCCACAGGAACGTATTATAAAATCGATTATTCGGCAGGTGTGGATATTTCGAACTATAAAAACATCCCTGTACCAACATCGTATATGGCTATCAACTCGGAGTTTAACTTTGTAGGTGGATATGAGAATGATACAAAAGCTGGAGTTTTGCATGTGGCCAATCATCATGTTTCACCCGGTAAAAAGCAATGGACATGGGGAAATGGTGATTTTGGAAAAGCGTGGGATCGCAATCTCACCGACGAAGATGGCCCGTATATTGAACTGATGGCGGGTGTATATACTGATAATCAGCCTGATTTTACCTGGATGCAACCCTATGAAGAAAAGACATTTACGCAATATTTTTTGCCTTATCGTGAAC
>JAGPGR010000224.1 GCA_018055865.1 Paludibacteraceae bacterium
ACATGTCCAAGTAAAATATTTTTGACACACACGGGCATGATTAAAAAACTTACAACAAATGATAGACGCTCAATATTCCCCCTTTAGGGGGTTAGGGGGCAGATATATAAATTATAATCAGATGAAAAAACAATCCGGCTTAAAACTCTTTTGCCTGCTCCCCGTTCAATAATCTTACAGCATTTGCTGCCAGCGCTGCCATTTCATCCTCACCTGCATATACAAAAACGCGGGCATATGGTTCTACCATTTCTTTTACATAGTTGACAACAAAATCGTTGAAAGCCACGCCACCTGTCAGAATCACACCGTCCACATTTCCCCTGAGAACTGCCAGCATGGCTCCTATTTCCTTGCCAATGGTGTACGACATAGCATTGAGCACCATAGCCACATGCTCATCGCCGGCTTCGGCTTTTTTTACCAATTCCTGCACATCGTTGGAGCCCAGATGAGCTATCAGTCCACCTTTGCCGGCGAGTTTGCGCAGCAATTCCTGTTGGGTGTATTTTCCGGAAAAACACAATTTTACCAGTCTTCCACAATCCAGCGTACCCGATCGCTCGGGCGAAATGGCACCGAATCCATCCAATCCCTGATTAACGTCTACTACTCTGCCCTGACGGTGGGCTGCAATGGTTACACCACCTCCCAAATGTGCTATTACCAGATTCAATTCTTCGTATTTCTTTCCCACTTTGGATGCGTGGTATCGTCCGGCGGCTTTATGATTCAACGCATGAAAAATGGATTCGCGGGGAATTTCGGGCATGCCGCTGATACGCGAAATTTCGTCCAGCTCATCTACCGCCACAGGATCGGCAATGTATGCCTTACAACCCGGAATCTGTCGGGCAATTTTATCAGCCAGAAATGCTCCGAGATTGCTCGCATGTTCACCCCGTTCGGCTTTACGAAGGGTTCCGAGCATCCGCTCGTTGACCTGGTAAGTGCCCGATTGCACGGGAGGAAGCATACCGCCGCGACCCATAACGAGTGAAAAATCAAGCGCTATTCCTTTCTCTTTCAGGGTATTCATAATTAAATCATACCTGAAATCGAACTGATCGATAACATGTGGAAACTTCATCAGTTCGTCCACAGAATGACGAACAGAAAACAGCTCTGTCTGCTTATCGTCTTCGTAAATAGCTACTTTGGTAGATGTAGAACCGGGGTTGAGTACAAGAATTTTGTGCATATCGTAAAATTTTCTGACAAAGATACATGTTTTAACGAAAATCTGGTACAATTACAGGTTTTTTTTGACGTTTTGACATCAGAAACATCGAATTTTGATTTTACTTTTCCCAAACTGTTTATTCATATTTATAATCGTTGAGTTATGAATATACATTGTTATTATATTGGAAAAACTGTTAATTCATTCCTGATACCTGACTATTTTTTTTATATTTGTAAAACATCCAATTATAAAAAAAACAACTTATATGACAAACTCATTAAAATCCTACACGCTCAGCAACTACAAAACGATTGAACAAATAGCCGGATTGACTGCAGATATGAAGGAAGCAATTGAAGTTGTAGGGCGAGTATTACCATTTAAGACAAATAATTATGTGGTTGAAGAGTTAATTGACTGGACACAGATTGAAACCGATCCGATGTTTACCCTCACATTTCCGCGGCGCGAAATGCTGGAAGCCAGACACTACAACGCTGTAAAAAAACTATTAGATGAGAATGCAGAGAAATCCACTCTCGAGAAAAAAATTAATCAAATAAGATTGGAATTAAACCCCAATCCGGCGGGTCAGGAGCACAATGTACCCGAAATGAACAGCATCAAACTCAAAGGAATACAGCATAAATATCCCGAAACCGTTCTGTTTTTCCCCAGCCAGGGGCAAACGTGCCACGCTTATTGTTCGTTTTGTTTTCGTTGGCCGCAGTTCTCGGGCATGAGTGGCTTTAAGTTTGCCATGAAAGAGGCTGAACTTCTGAAACAATACCTGATTAAAAACACGAAAGTTACCGATCTGCTTTTTACCGGTGGCGACCCCATGACTATGAATGCCCGTTTGCTTGCCGGCTACATCGAACCGCTTCTTGAACCTGAATTTAATCACATCCGCTCCATTCGTATCGGCACAAAATCACTTTCGTATTGGCCCTACCGCTTCCTGACGGATGATGACAGTGATGAGGTCATCCGCTTGTTCCAAAGAATTATCCAATCGGGCAAGAATCTTTCCATCCAGGCGCATTTCAATCATCCGGTAGAACTTTCGACTGAAGCGGTGAGAAATGCTATTTCACGCATTCGTAACACGGGTGCACAGATTAGAACACAATCGCCGTTGCTGAAACACATCAACGACAAACCGGAACTGTGGGCCGAAATGTGGCGTAAGCAGGTGGATTTAAGCTGTATTCCTTACTACATGTTTATTGCCAGAGATACAGGTTCGAAACGCTATTTTGAACTTCCGCTTGAAAAATGCTGGGAAATTTTCCGCAAGGCATACAGGCAGGTTAGCGGACTTTGCCGCACGGTGCGCGGTCCGAGTATGAGCTGTTCTCCGGGCAAAGTTCAGGTGTTGGGAGTGCAGGAAGTTGCGGGCGAAAAGGTATTTGTGTTGAGGTTTTTACAAGGCCGGAAACCGGATTGGGTGGATGTTCCGTTTTTTGCCGCATACGATCCGAAAGCTACCTGGTTTGATGAGTTGGCACCGGCATTCGGAGAAAAAAAGTTCTTTTTTGAGAAAAACGATGTAACAAAGCGGAGAGACCCTGAATTTTTGTTCGAGTAATTGTTTTATGTTTCTACAAACGAAAGACCGGTTCACTGTTTTTACTCTTTGTGTACCGGTCTTTCTACTTTGACATACTATTTTTTTAATCAGTTTTACTAACTAATTTATCCCGTTTCAAATTCATCTAATCGAAATAAACTTTAGTCTTATCGTTCACCAACCTCGATTTTGTCCAATTTATAATTTTATTTCTGTCAGCCAGGTTTAGTGTTTTTCTGGCAGTGTATATCACGATTGGTATTTTTACAGTATCAGGATGGATATAAGTTACAGAATAAGAGCAGGATGAAATTTGCGGATAAAATTCTTTAATTTCTGCGAGCAGGATTTTTCCTTTGCTGTCTATTCTGTGTAAACTATCCAGCTGATTTTGACTTTGTTGCAATGCGAAATTAGATAGAGCAAGCTTGTTGTTCATTTCTTCCACTTCGGTCAGCATTTTTTGAGTTTCTGCTTGCACCATTGTTTTATCAGTTCCATTGTAGATAGTAATTTTACCTGTGTCCAGTGCAAGGGCGAGCGCTTTCTTTTTAATTTCAATCTTGGCAGTATCTGAAACTCCGTAACCCGAATAAATAAGTCGTATTGCTTTGGTATTGGAATTAATATAACTGTCTAACAGATAACTGTTTTCTTTCACCGAAACACTTCCGATTAATTTTCTTGCATTGTCCGAAAATCTTTCATTTTGTACCAATTTATATCCGAAATAGATGCTTGGGATAGCTGTAATAACCAAAATGAGCGTTATATACTGATTTACACGTTTTGCTCTGGCCTTATCCACAATGGTACGGATGGGTAATTTCAACACTTGTGATACAAACAAAGAAGCTACGGCAATAAATACGGTATTGATGGTAAACAAATAGAGTGCGCCAAAAAAGTAAGTAAATTGAAAAGTGGCCAATCCATAGCCGGCTGTACACAATGGAGGCATAAGCGCTGTAGCAATCGCTACGCCGGGAATCACATTGCCTTTCAGTTTGCTGCTCAAAGCCAGCATTCCGGCTACCCCTCCAAACAAAGCTATAAAAACGTCGTAGATAGTTGGACTTGTTCTTGCCAGCAGTTCGGAATGGGCTGTATCGACAGGTGAAATAAAAAAATAAAGCGACGATGTAATCAAGCTTACAAGAATTGCAAACGTGAAATTCTTAACCGCTTTTCTGAAAAGCTGAAAATCGTAGGTTGCCAGGCTGTATCCTATGCCGTTGATTGGTCCCATCAGAGGTGAAATTAACATGGCACCGATTATTACAGCAGTAGAATTCATGTTAAGCCCTACGGAAGCTACCAAT
>JAGPGR010000226.1 GCA_018055865.1 Paludibacteraceae bacterium
CCAGTTAATATTCAACGGCCTGATTACAGGTAATTCTCCGGATACAGTGTTGAATATCATATTAATCAAATGTGGTTCAGTTCGCTCTGATTTTGCCAGATACTGACGCTTGAAATTGTCTTTGAAATACTTCAGCACCACATCGTCGGGCAAAAAACGGGTAGCCGGAACAAAACGAATAGTATCTACTGTGATTGAATCTTTCCAAACTGTATCGGGTTTGGTAATGAACTCAAATCCTGTCTGATATGATTTTTCATCAAATGCCAACCCTTCTCCCTTTTGAAGAAAATAATCCCGGTTCAGATCGTTGAGTGCATACACGCGATATTTCCCGTTGCGCACATTCGATACAGTGAAATGACCGGTTTCATCTGTGCGCCCAATTCTCAGAAAAGGTTTCCTGATAAAAACCGTATCATTCAGGTCGTCGTAAATACCGATAGTAATTCCCTGAAGGGGATTAAGATCTTCGGCATTCAGCAACGTTCCGGCTATTTGCAGGGTATCAATTTCGCTTCCGGTTGCAAATGAGAATACATAATTTTTCAGTACGTTAGCTTCGTTATTATCCACGATAGCACTTCCGAAGTCGATAGAATAAGTAGTGTTTGAAAGTAATGTATCTTTGAACTGGACATTCACTCTGCGCCCGTACGATGTAATTTCCGGATTTTGTCGCTGAGGTGGTGAAATAATCACATTTTTAACAATATCTTTCAGATTTACATTTTCATCAAAATCAATTTCTACCCGGCCATTTTTTACATTCACCGAATTTTGCGCGGGCGATGACTTCATTACTTTTGGCGGCAGTTCGTCCTTGGGGCCTCCCTGTGGTCCCTGACCACGATTGGCGCAGGAATAAAACACTAAGGCGGCTATTAGAGTTACGGCTATTTTTCTTAGTTGAAATCTATTTTTCATTTTCTTAAATATGTTTCTTTTTCCACTGACGGAAAATTTGAAGCATTGAATTTAGTTTAACTGATTTTTAATTATTTCGATGGAATGATTTTTTGCTCCCGTCACCCCAAAATATCGGTATTTTAGAGTTTTTGCGGGCAACTCAACACTTTGTGCCCAATCCGGCAGCGCAGGCACTTCTTTTCGTCACAATATTTCTTTTTGAGCTGCAGGAGCGCCTGCGAGTCAAAAGCTGAAAACGCACCAATACCATGTTCCATCCACTTTCGGATAATTACGTTCTTTTCGGCCGGAATGAGTTCCAGCAATTTCAGCGCGATGTCGTTATCTGAGTTTTTCTTTTTGAAATAAGCAAACAGAAAAGGGACAACGGTGTTAATTAACAGTATATCAATAGATTTACTACCCAGCCGTTTACCAGAGACGCTGCTTTCTTTTCCGAAAAGAAAATGTTTTTTCCAGTAATCAGACACTTCACAAATAAATAAACCTCTCATTACCTGTAAATTATCCGATTCGATTATTTTAGAAAAAAGCTTTGTAGAACGATGTATCAATGCTGCAAACTGAGAGAGCCGTACGTGGGGAAAATTATCCGGACGAAGCCGGAGCAGTTTCCATTCAGAGCTTTCAATCGGTTTCAGCTGATATTTCGACTGCAAGAACCGATATTCTTTCTGCAAATTTAACTGATATTCATCGTTTACTGTATTTTCCAACAAGCCCGCCTGCCCGAAAAGCATGGCTTCCAACTGAAAAATATTATCTTTATGTTTGGCCAGAATACTCATAGGAAGCGAGCGTGCCAATCTTTCGAATGCCTCACTGTTGGTTCCGAATCCGAAGCTGCGTGCCATTGAAACGTAAAAAGCTTCCTCCCAATGGTTGTTGGACTGACTGAGCAATGTTTCAATCATTTCGGTTTTTTGCTCCAGCCGCTCTACGAGCAACGAATTTTTCCAGTCGTTAACCAAAAACAAGGGAACCTGATGAATTTTATCGGCACACGGAATCCATTTTTTCTCTCTCAATAATTCGTCGTAATTGATCCGGATATGGTCAGGTACAGCTAATTCCAGTTGAGCAACCGAATCGCCGTTGGTTCTGAATACATTTGCATCTGCTTTGTTCACCACATGCAGTATCACATTGTCGTACGCTTTGTCTGTAGTGTGGTGATGCCTGACCCAATCGGAACTCAGGCTGTGAATCTCAATATTACCTGCCCACAGCGTGTTGTCTATTTTTATTTTGGCATTGAAAAAATCAGGTCCGGCATCTGTATTGGGCTTTCCTGGGTCTATAATTTCCACAGTTTGTCCATCAGTGGTTTTCAGATCCTGTACAGGAAACAACCTGAACTGCCAGATATAGTGTAAAATAGATTCTTTCATGTACTCCAAATCCCCTAAAAAAGGATTTTATCAGTGTATTGTTATTTATCAGAGATTAGACAAACGAGGCTGTTTTTCCCAAAAAAATAAGTTTGTATCTGAAAAATGATAGAAAATCAATTATCTCAATTTTAGTGAGTTAGCTCATGTAAAGCCTTCACCTCATAACCTTCTTTTTTCCAATACCGCAATGCTTCAGGCAATGCTTCCAAAACATTTTTCCGGGCTTTCAGCGAATCGTGAAAAATGACTACAGAACCGTTTCTACTTCGTAATTTCACTTCTTTCAGTATTTCGGTTGATGTCACCTGCCGGTCGAAATCATACGTAATAAAATCCCACATAATGATTTTGAAATCAGCTTTCAGTTTATTCACCTGGCTGAGAGTAATTCTCCCGTGAGGTGGTCTGAAAAGTTTACTGTGTATGTATTCATGGGCTTTCCCTACATTATCCACATATTCTTTCACTGTTTTTTCGGTTCCTTTCACGTGGTTAAATGTGTGATTTCCTACAGCATGTCCTCGATGTTTCACTTCCTGAAAGATTTCCGGATACTTCATCACATTTTCGCCTACACAAAAAAAAGTAGCTTTAGCTTCAAATTCATCCAGTATATCAAGTACCCGGGGTGTAACCTCCGGATTAGGGCCATCGTCAAAAGTCAGATAAATTACTTTCTCTGAAGGATTTATCCGCCAAACCGGCGTGCGCCACATTAGTTTGATAAAGTCAGGAATTTGCCTCATTGGTTGTTTTCAAAGCTTACAAACGCTCAAAGCTACGTTTTGTATTGAGAAAAGTGAAAATCGGTCACAGTCAATTATCCGGATTAGCACATCAAACCGCACGCAGCGGTCAGATTCACAAACAAGTGTCAAAAAACCGTGATTTTTACCTCATATTAAATTTGGTGGCAAATGATTCGAATTCCTTCATGTATTTATCAAAAATAGTTTTGGAGTCTGCCTGACTGCTCAGTTGCAGCACCTGATTCAATACTGCCAGTTCATGACCGATGGAATTGGTTGCATTGCTTTGCTGTGATGGTTTCAGAGCGGCGTACCAGGTCAGGTATTCAACACTATTTTTGGCAACGGCGTCCAGAATAGCATCTCCCTGAGCTTTCATTCCAAGTTCGTAATAGTATAGCGCCATCATATTGGAACTGTAATCGTGCGGAACAGTGGATGCCGGAATCACTTTGTTGACGTATTCCAGTACTTTTTTGGCTTTTACAGTATCTCCTTCGGCTATCAATGCTTCGGCCAGGTATGTAAACTGGATTCGGTGAGTTTTGCACATACGCATCACCTGATCGTCGAGATATACTTTTGGATTTTCAACACCGCCAAATTTGAACTTTGTCATCATGTTGTTGTACATTTTTTCTGTATTCACATTTACCCGGGTACTGTCTTGCTGTCCGACAGGTAGAATCTGATACACCAATCCGGTTCTGGAAAGGTATTTACTCAAACTTTTCGGATAAAATTCCTCTCCCACTGTTACACATACATACATCGGACGTTTCCAGTTATTTTCCTTGATCATTTCCATTACCATGGCTTCTCCCTTGAATACATTCCGGGGCAATTCAAATATCATTTCAGGCACAATTTTCGCCATATCCTTGGCTTTTACCATTCCGGTTTTTACCACTTCGGCGGCATTTACGGGCAATGAAAGTTTGGGTGAAGGGAAGAAACCGTCTCCTTCAATTTTGAATTCGGCCTCGTCGCTTTTAATGATTTCAAA
>JAGPGR010000225.1 GCA_018055865.1 Paludibacteraceae bacterium
ACCGTTTGCCGTAGCTATCCGGCATCGGTTTCTGTAGGATTGTTTCACGTAATTTTCACATGCTTCGAGCCAAACGTTTTCTGCATGCAGCAAAACTGCAAAGTACGAAACAGGTGGGAGATAGGCCGTGGAGAAACAAACCTTACCCCTTAACTCCCTAAATGGAGAACTTAAATGCGCGGATTTAATGCTATTTATTGAATTTGATACGCTGTCAACGTCCCTTTCAAGGGGTTGTAGGATAGCTTGTGTTCTATTTTTTTGCATCCTTAAAGAACCTGTCAAACCGGATTTTGCCATTGAAAAGCGATTTGTCTTTATTCAGTGATAACCACACAAACATGGGTCTTCCTACAACATGGTCTTCGGGTACAAATCCCCAATAGCGCGAATCCGATGATTTATGCCTGTTATCGCCCATCATCCAGTAATAATCCATGTTGAATGTGTAGCTCGCAGCTGGTTTATCATTGATATAATACTTGCCGTTTTTCACCTCGGTTTTATTCCCTTCGTAATTTCTGATGCAGCGTTCGTAAACCGGGTAAGTGTCTTTATTCAAGGCAATTGTACTCCCTTTTTTGGGAATAAAAATGGGTCCGTAATTGTCTCTTGTCCATGTCAAACCTCCTCCGAGCGGATATACATCGTCGTCGTTTCGGTGGAATACAAATGCAGAGTCAGGTTCAATTACCAGTTTGGTAACTCCGCGTGTGTTTTGCATCTGCTTGTACGATTCTTCAGTCAATGGGAAATGATACACGGGATAATTGGTGTTCAATCCAAGTGTTTTCAGAAGTTCAAATCTTTCGGCATTGTCTATTTCCCAGTAATCTTCGTTGCTGATGTTCATTTCATCGAGTGCCTGACGACTTAAGCGGGTTCCGTCGGTTTGAACGAAATAATTAAACTGAATGCCCGGAAATGCAGGTTGCGGAGTTCCGTTCACTACTATTTGATTGTTGACTATCTGCAATGTGTCGCCCGGTAGCCCCACGCAACGTTTAACGTAGTTTTCACGTCGGTCAACCGGCCGGTACATGATTTCGCCATATTGAGCTGCCTTGGATTTTACTATTTCGCGGCCATATTGATAGCAAAGTTCTGCTGTGGGTTCCACTTGCAGATAATTAATGATATATGCTAATCCTTCACGGTAGCAAAGTGTGTAATAATCAGGATTTTGCGCTTTGAATGCAATGGTGTCGCCTGCCGGAAAGTTGAATACGACAATGTCGTTTCTTTCAATGGAATCATGACCTTTCAGCCTTCTGTATTTCACCTGAGGCTTTTCCAAATATGATTTCGAATTCACAATCGGAAATGTATTTTGAACCAAAGGAAAAGATAACGGAGTCATCGGTACCCGAGGGCCAAAACTGGCTTTGCTTACTGCCAGAAAATCGCCTACAAGCAATGTTTTCTCCAGTGACGATGTAGGTATCTGATAATTCTGAAAAAGATAATTGTTGATCAGATATACAGCTATCAGCGCAAAACCAATGGCATCAACCCAGCTCATTACCGAGCGGACTGTTTTACTTTTGGAGTTTTTCCACCAGGTCCAGGGTATATATTTGGTGATAAATGCGTCGAATACCAGCGGGAGCACCAGCATCCACCAGTAATTGTTCAGCCAGATTACGAATAAGATATAAATTATACACCAAAAAATGGCTTTAATCCACTGATTACGTGGTTTGTTGAAACGAGAGGCATGTTGAGAATTCGTTTGAGTTGTCATATAGCATTAATGGGTTGGTTCGGGTAAATTTTTTAAAAAATGTATGATAAAAATTGATTTTCGAAATTAGTATTTAATAATGTGCGGTTATCAAAAGGTTAGAACTTCAATAAATCGCTCATTCCCAAAAATCCTTTTTTACCGGCAGTAAATTCGGCTGCAATTACCGCTCCCAGTGCAAATCCTTCGCGGCTTTTGGCATCGTGGGTGATTTCGATACTGTCAACAGCACTTTCGTATCGAATGGTGTGGATTCCGGGTACCAGACCTTCCCGAATGGATTTTATAGCCAGTTCATCTGCCTGATTCTCGATTTCTTTTACCCATTTGGATTTTCTGTCCAGACTCTCAAGCATTCCTTCAGCCAGCGTAATGGCTGTTCCGGATGGAGCGTCAAGTTTTTGAGTGTGGTGAATTTCGGTCATTTCTACATTATAGTCCGGAAAACGGTTCATGATTTTTGCCAGATAGTTGTTCAGAGTCATAAAGATATTTACGCCCATACTAAAGTTCGAAGACCAGAACAATGTATAATTATTTCTTTCAACCTTGGCTTTCACCTCATCCAGATGCTCAGTCCAGCCTGTTGTGCCCGATACCACGGGAACTCCGGCCCTGAAAGCTTCTTCCAGGTTTCCCAGCACTACTTGCGGCATTGTAAATTCAATAGCCACATCAGCGCTTTTGAACGCTTCCGACCTGAAATCATCACGATTGTCTATATCGATGATTGATACAAGCTCATGTCCGCGTTCACGCGCAATTCTTTCGATGGTTTTGCCCATCTTTCCGTATCCTATTAATGCTATTTTCATCAGCCTTTCAACCTCCCTTAGGGTAGGTTTTTTATGATTGGAGTTTTTATTGTTTTTTATAAAATTTTGTTTTTGGCATTCTTTAAGCCCTCCCTTCGGGAAGGTTTGGATGGGCTTTAATATTGCCCGGTTCCCAACAAAACGAGCGTGCAAGCCACCTCTGCTTCTATGTTATTTTCTTTCAGAACTTTATAAAATTCTTCATTTTCTGTTCCGGGATTAAAAATTACCCTCCGTGGATTCAAAGATACGATATATTGGTAGTATTCAGGCTGACGTTGCGAGCCAATATAGAGTGTAACAGTATCAATATCAGAAAATTGTTTTTTTTCAGTTTCTATCGTTTGTCCGAAAATAGTTTTGGGGCGTAAGCCGAGAAGTTCTATTTGGTGTCCGTGGTTTAATAGTCGTTCAGCAGCCTTGAAAGAGTAACGATCGGGATTGTCGGAAGCTCCTATGATTAAAGTTTTCATGCTAAGTCTATGATTAATAAGCCAGAAAATCGAGACATTCTTCTATCTCTTCCTTCGTGGCCGTTTGGTTTATTTTTACGTCACCAATGTCTGATAGCAGGGTAAAATTAATTTCCTTGCTTTCGTTTTTTTTGTCGTGTTTCATCAATTCAAGAATTTCTGAGTAATCTTTGCAGCCACAGTCATATTTACCGTAGTTTTCATTGATAAAATATTTAAGTTTAAGCAATTCATCTTTCGGAAAACCGAGTTTGATATACGATAGGTAAAGCTCACAAATCAACCCCCAGGCTACTGCGTAACCATGCAGTATCGGATTTCCGGATTTGTAACTCCAGCTTTCCATAGCGTGGGCAATGGTATGGCCCAAATTCAGCGATTTGCGAATACCTTTTTCGTCCGGATCGGCAGCCACTATTGTTTCTTTTATTTCAATACTGCGAACCAACAGAGTGTTAAGCTTATCATAATCAATTTTATACAAATCAAATCCTAATACTTCGCCCAGATCTTTGTGGCTGCTGATCAGTGCGTGTTTTATCATCTCAGCATATCCCGAGCGAAAATTTTTATCATCCAGCGTTCGGAAAAAATCGACGTTGACGATTACCTTTTTTGCAGGAGCAAAAGCGCCTATTTCATTTTTCAGTCCCAGAAAGTTGATTCCCGTTTTTCCGCCGGTGGCCGCATCTACTGCTCCCAGCAGCGTTGTCGATACATTAATAAATGCAATACCGCGTTTGAAAGTGGCTGCCGCAAATCCTCCAATATCCGTTATCATACCTCCTCCTAAGTTGATCATCAGCGATTTACGGGTTGCTCCGTTTTCGGATAAGTATTTCCATATTTGCAGCAGTGAATCGGGGTTTTTCTTGTCGTCGCCCGCCGGAATAGTAATTTGGTGGCTGTATTTTAATTTATCGGAACCAAAAAGTAAAGGCAGACATTTTTCCCGGGTATTGGTGTCAGTAAGAATATATATTTCGTCGCCCGACCATGATATTAATTCCTGCTCAAGCAATCGGACAATATCATTACTAATTATTG
>JAGPGR010000227.1 GCA_018055865.1 Paludibacteraceae bacterium
GACTATGGTAAGAATGATTAAAGCATACAGGAAGTACTTGGTTTTGCTTTCTCCCCATTTTATAGGCATGGTTCTGCATTCCATTTCCATGTCACCTTCCCGGTCTTCCATATCTTTGATAATTTCACGAATCCAGGTAAGCATAAATGCAAATGCTGCAAATCCACCTGTCCAACCGTAGATGTTAGCCGGAACCGGTGTTTGACTTAGCAGGTCACGGCTGTATTCATTATTCAGTAAAGCTACAGCCAGAACCCCAACAAGAAGAACTGACAATGCCGATGAAAGACTGACAATCAGATTGCCCACCAAAAACTGACGTTTGTAACTGGCGGAATAAAACCAAAGTAATCCGGGTGTAAGGATGAAAATGAATCCGAGTGTAAAACTTCCAGATAAGAAGCTGATTATTAATCCCGTAACTGTACCAAGAGCCGTTAGAATTTGATAAAGAAGCATGGCTGAGGCAAGCGGAACAGCTTCACCTGCAATCACTTCCGTGGGTTTATTGATTCGGTCAATTTTTACGTCGAAATAATCGTTGATAACGTAGCCACCGGCAGCAATGAGAACCGAAGCAGCCATGAGCAGCAGGTAAAAAGAATGGTGCTGTACGGTTTCAAATCCGAAAGTCTGAAGCAACGGGTAAACCACCGCATGCTGCATTAACCACTGTATCAGTATGATAAACAGCAGATTTTTCCATCGTATCAGCTTGAGATAATCGCTCATTCACTTAGTAATTCCATTTGATAAATAAAAATATCAACCAAATCGTATTGAATGAAAGATGTTGATTTTTGAAATCCGAGTAAGTATTGTGTGATAAATTTTTGAGATGCGTTCAGCACTTCGAGGTTAATTTCACCACCCACAAATGCTGTTGCCTGAGCATGATTGTAAAGGGAGCGGGGGTAAGCCATCTGCAGTTCTTCGTCCTGGCGGATGAGCTCCGGTTCGATGCCGCAAATAAACAAACCAATTCTTTTTGTAAGCAGCACCTCCAGGTTTTTTTTACAGAAATTGCTCATAATGTGCTGAATATCACCTAAGTAAACCGAAGCGCCCAACATGATGGTATCGAATGAAGAAATATCCAAATCACTGTTTTTCTTCAGTTCAATGACCTGAACATCTTTATTCTGTAATTTTTCGGCAATATAAGCTGCTACTTTTTCGGTGGTACCGTAGGTGGTAGTGTAGATGATGGCTGTTTTCAATGAATTTCCTTTCTTTGAATATATTTATGTATTTTCAGTATTATTTTCGTCTCTTTTAGTGATTTCGGTCGAGTTATTCACTGTTTTTTTTGAACTGAAAAGCAGCAATGTTCCGGCAGCTATCAGAAGTACCGGCCAGATAAAATCTGAAAGATTTCTCGACCAGAGTATTATATCTTTCAGATAGAATAAGGCCCATACAGCAGTTAAAACTATTCCGACACTTTTATTCCTGTAAGTAATCAGAAATATGACCCCAAGAACCAGCAGAATGTTACGAAGGTCAAAAATTAAATCATCCGTTTCGGGAGAAAAAACGCCGATTTGCCGAAGCAAAAACATGATCCCGAAAACAAGCAAAGAAATTCCCCATGGGAAACGACTATCTTTTGTCATGGCATTTTTTTGTTGAAATTAAATTGTGAGTAATCATTTAAACTTTCCACGATGGATTTTATTATAAGCAAGTAATTCTGTCTGATGCGGACTGCGTACCTCTGCGCTGTACCCGATAGAAACGACACAAAGTACAGCATATTTTTCCGGAACTCCAAGAAGTTCACGAATATAATCTTCGCTGCTCATCAAATCGTCTTTCCTACGGTTGTAAATCTGCACCCAGCAACTTCCCAAACCAAGATCCTGAGCCTGGAGTTGTATTATGAGTGCTGCAATGGAAACATCTTCAATCCATACATCGCTTTTAGAGGTATCTGCCAGAACCACTACCGCCAGTGGCGCTCCGGCAAGCATTTGCGAACCGTTATTACGGCATTCAGACAGCTTTTTTAGCATTTCCTTCTCTTCAACTACAATGAATTCCCACGGATTACTTCTTTTCGAAGCGGGCGACATCAATGCAGCAGCAGTCAGTTGGCTGATCTTTTCTTCCTCTATTTTTTGGTCGGAATACTGACGAATACTTCTTCGGCTTTTCAATAATTCGAAAAACGTCATAATCAGGATACTTCTTTAGTCTGATAAATATGAGCAATTGGGTTCTCCGGTTTAAGAATAGGCTTCAACTTGTCGAAAGTAAGCAAAACCACTGTCTGACCGGTGCTGTAGGGAGCTATATCGTAGGGATTGTACACATAAACAATCCCTTCAGCAGTAATGTAAAAATTATTGTTAGGCTTGATCAGATCTTCAAAAAAATGAAAATCGTTCAAGTCAGCCACCGATTCCATTTCGGCATTATCTTCCACTATCTGCTGTTTGATTAAGCGTGTGAGCGATTCGGTATAATTGTCTGTAAATAAGTCACTTTCGGTAATCAGATGTGAGTTGCTCAGATCGAAATTGTAAAGCAGTCTGCTGCTGTTGCCATGAGGTCCTCCCATGAAAGCATATCGTTCGTAGCTGTATGATAAAATCTTGCTGTCCAGATACATAGCCACTCCCTGAATCTGTATTTCATTTTCCAGCACTGAAAGTGAATTTTTCAGTTCTGCATTATTTCTCAGGTATGTTTCATTGCTTTTTTTGTATTCCTGAAACAGTACATTCGCATATTTGGGCAAAATGGAGTCGGTGGGATAATGACTGAAAATTTCGCCGAATATCTTGGCAATGATTTGTTTTTTGACGTTCGTAAGCACTTCTTTATTGTGAAATTTAACCGGAATTTCCGTTTCGGCCTCAATCGAAAGTCCGCCCAGGCTGGTATCTGAACTCAAATAAAAAGTGTTTTTATAGCTGACGATTTCGGTTTCCATCTCCTGATTCCGGCAGGAAATAAAAAGAGAAGAAAATAAAGTAGCTGATAGTAAACAAATTACAAACCGTTTCATAATGTATGGCTGAAAGTTCAATTTTTCTGCAAATTTACTAATAATTCCTCTTATTTGGTTCAAAATCAGAAGACAATTTGTGTTTTGTAACAGGAATTCAACATCCCTTTCTCTTAAATTATTTAAAATAATTCAAAATAACGACAGAAATATTGCAATTTTTACCTGTATGGAGTTATATTTGCAGTTAAATATGAAAAGAAGCGCATTACATATCGTTTTCAGTTTGTTGTTTTCAGCAATTTTTCTGTTTGCAGGCACCGGCTACAACATCATTCAGTATTGCTGCAATGATTGTGAAGAGGCAGGCATAACAATGTCAACCGAAATGTCGTGCGAATGCATACATCAACATCACCACCTCGAAGGCGACATTCACGCTCATCACTACCAAACCTCGTCGGTGCCTTGTGTGCATGAATACAATAAAAGTTGCGATATTGACCGATTGACGGTAGATGTGCCTTTGATTCAGAATTCCAATCTCGATTTTACCTCATATTCACTACTGTTTTCAGAATTGAGTGACTTCCAAACTTTACTGTTTTCACCTGCCGTATTGCTCTCTCTGACAAACTATTATAACACTCCGCCCGATATTCCTCATCGGAAGGAGGGAAGGCAAATTCTCTCCAAAATTTCCGTGCTTATTATTTGATTTTTATTTAATTGAACTTTTGAATTTCATGCGTTTATACGTCTGAATCTATACTTATTCCATTAAATAAATTTCAACTGATTTTTTATGAAAAAACAAATCATTTTTCTACTTTTTATTTTCGTTTCAGTATTTTCATACTCTCAGGTACACGGATTTGTCAGGGACAATGAAGGTCAGGTAATACCGGGAGTGCACGTTCGCTGGCTGGGAACTGATGCCGGCACTGTATCCGACGATAGCGGTCATTTCCGTATTTCTCCGTCGGTCGATACTGATTTACTTATTTTCAGTAGTGTTGGCTACGCTTCCGATACCGTAAATGTTTCAGGAATGAAAGCTGAAGACCACCAGAATATCATTCTTAATGACAATACTGAACTTTCGGAACTGACCGTCTT